>JAGQSP010000031.1 GCA_020439485.1 Acidimicrobiales bacterium
GAACAAGGCATCGCTTTGGTAACGGTGTTGCTGGGGATCATGGTGATCTTCGCAGCGGTGCTGGTGCTGGCACGCGAGGCGACGGCGCAGTACCGCGATGCGCGCTACAACGAACGAGACGACGTGCTGCTGAGCCACATGGAGGCCGTCGTCGACCGGTATGTCTCGAAGCTGTCGGTGGATCCGTCGTATCACCTGCGTTGGGTGGACGAGTTCGAGCGCACGCGTACATGCACCGATCCGTTGTCGCCCGATCTGAACGACAAGAAGAACGCGGGCGAGGCGTGGTTCAACGGCTGCGGCGCGTGGGCCTACCTCGACGATCCAGCACCTGCCGAGTGGCAGCGTCATCCTTTGACCGTCGACGCCGACGATGGCGAGGTACTGCTGGAGGTTCGTCCTCGCGGCGACAGGGGCGCGGTCGAACTGATCGTCGCCGGCCAGATTCGCCAGCGCGAGCAGTACCGCACCATCAGCGTGGACATCAGCCCACCAGCGGTGTCGGCGTTTCAGTGGCTGTCGGAGGTCGACCTGCGCTTCACGCCTGGTGCCGAGGTGGAGGGACCGGTGTATTCGGGCAACAACGTCGTGTTCAACGGGACACCTGTTGGCGAGACCCGCGGCGATGTGTATGCCGACAATCAGATCCTGAGCCCTCCCGACTTCCTGGAGGGTTCGATCGGCTACGACTCGACTGGCGCGCATGGGGGAGTGGTCACCGACGTGTTCCCTGAGCCGTTGGTGTTCGACGAGTTGTGGGACGACATCGACCTGCTGCACGAGACGGCTTGTCTCAGAGGCGGCATCTGCTTGGACGAACCGGGAGCCACGGCCTACTTGGTGCAGCCCTACACGCTTGGTGCAACCGCTCAGGTGGCGGTTTGGTATTCGACCGAGCGGGTTTCCCGGGGCTGTCTCGACCCCGACGAGTGGTGGTGGATCAACGCCGAGGAAGACGACGACGGCGACACCAATCCCAACACCAACAATTGGCAGGTGCTGGGCAGCTTCGACATCCCGCAGAACGGCGTGCTTTGGGCCAACGCAACGGTGGTGCTGGGAAATCGTTCGGTAGGGACTCCTACAGGCCCGGTCGAGATCGGCGCCCCGTTGACCATTGCGGCCGGCAGTGCCAGCGACGAGGCCGACGTCGTCATCAACGCCGACATCGAGTATCGCGATCCTTCCATCGGTGACGTGTTGGGCCTGGTCTCTTCTGGCGACATCGTCATCAATCCCCATGCCGTGGGGCATGTGACGCCCGGTGAGATGAACCTGTTGGGCGCCTATTTGGCCCAGAAGGGTCAGATTCGTATTGCACGCACCTGTGGTCAGTGGGGCTCGGTGCCGCCGACGGTGATTCCGCCGCATCTGAACTTCCATGGCTCGATCGCCACACGAGACTCGGGCGACTTCGTGTTGTATTTCCCTAGCCAGACGTTCGAGTGGGATGCCCGCTTCAGAGACCTGGCACCGCCGCTGTATCCGCAGATCTCGGCCGCGTATGCCTTCGTCGACTGGCGTGAGACCCCAGTGCCGGCGTGGGCGCGTTTGTGATGCGCCGCCTGACCACGAAACTGGCTCTCGTGGTGGTGGCCGGGGCCGTGCTGGCATCGACGGTGTTGGTCAGCGCGCCGCCTGCTGGGGCGGTTGTGGCCGGCTCGGTAGCCATCTCGGGACCAGCGTCGGCGAACGTTGGCACCAACGTGCAGTTCACTGTTTCGTATTCGTGCTCGGGCGACGAGGATTGCCTGAACGTCAGCATCGACGTCACATATGTGGGTATGGACCCGGTTGGCGCGCAGTCGTTCTCGGTGGGAACCATCAGCTCGGGCACCGTCGGCCAGGTGTTTGTCAGCGGCCGCTTCCCGAACACGACAGCCAATGGATCGACCGGCATCGCCACGGCCCAGATGTCGATGTCGAACGCGAGCGGAACCAGCGACAGCGCAAGCGTCACCGCAGTGAACGTGACGCCCACATCGTTGGGGGTGAACGTTTCGGGTCCTGCGAACGCAGACATCGGCACCAACTTCGACATCACGGTCGACTACTGGTGCTCGGGTACCGACGACTGCCAGGACGTGGTCATCGATGTCAGCCCGGCGGTGATGAACGCCGTGAGTTCGACGAGCTTCAGTATCGGAACCGTCGCGACCGGCACGTCCGGGACTTTGACGGTCACCATGGTGTTCCCACCTGGAACATCGCACGGCTCGGTCGGCACCGCCACCGCGTCGGGCACTACCTCCAGTGGTTCTGACGGCAGCGATTCGCACTGGGTCTCGGCCGTCGACAGCACCACGCCCCGCGCCGGCGTCGACGTCGGCGGGCCCGACCACGAGGTCAGCGGAGTCGACATACCGTTTCAGATCGTCTACTCGTGTGGCAGCCAGGGAAGCTGCCTGGACATGGTGGTGACGGTCTCGTTCACCACTCTGGTGGGCACCGGCACCACCAGCTGGAACATCGGAACGGTGCCAGCGGGCGGCTCTGGCCTGCTCAACACCACGGGCCGCTTCCCGCCGGGCACTCCCTATGGGACCTACGGCTATGTCACGGCCACCGTCGACATCTCGAACGGCTTCGATGCCTCCGACACATGGGCGATCTGGTGCAGCGACACCACGGGCAACACGACCACTACCACCACGACGACGACCATTCCGCCCATGGCGGGCTTCAACGGCTACAAGAGCCGCTCGGCGGCCGTGGTGCCCATCGGCGACAGCGTCGACTGGAGATTCGACACCAATTCGATCGGCTCGCTCGAAGCCGATGGCCTGATGTGGACCGACGAATTCGAACCCGAGCTGGCCCCGGCCCAGATATATACCGGTATGTGGTCGCCCTCGACGGTTCAGGCGCACTTCGAGATGAAGCGCAGCGGCGGGTGGCAAAACATCGGCACTTTCGATGGCAACTCGGCTGCTTGGTACGTGCTGCCCGCCGGGGTCCGGGCCATACGGGTCAGCTACAGCGACCTCAGCGCTTCTACCGTTCCGCTGTCGTTCAACGTGACCGATCCGCACAGGGTGACCACGCAGGCGATAAGGCCAGACCGCGACGGCAACTGGTACACGGCGCCGAAATCGGTTGGCAACTGCGGTGATTGGACCTCTGTCAACGCTGGTTCGGCCACCTACCGCAGCTCGGTGTCTGTCATCACACCTGCGGCTCGCCCCGACCCGCGGGTGTGGTCGGAGAGTTCGAATCTGCGGCCAACCGACGACATCTCGTTCCTGGTTCGTATGGCCAATCACTCGAGCGCCCAGCTGCCGCTGGTGAACCCGTTCATCTCGGTGCTGTTGCCGACCGAGGTCGAGTTCGTCACAACCGAGACCCTGAGCGCGGGTGTTTCGCCGACGGTGACGGTGACAAACGACTACGCGGGAACCGGGCGAACCCTGGTGCGCTTCGAGGTGATCGGCTCGCGGTTCCCCGGAGAGTGGTCCGACTTCAGGATTCGGGCCAAGGTGTCGATGGGCGTGCCGCCCGGATGGCACCCGGTACAGGTGCTGTCGGGAACCAACAGCACCACCCACGATGTCGAGTGTTATTCGTCGAAGGCAACCGACAACTACGACCAGGACCAGGACGGCGACACCGCCGAACAGCTCTGCGCTGGAAATGCCAGCTTCGACGTGGTCGAGGCCGCTCTGACCACGGCCACAATGTGGGTACAGGGAGATCCGACGTTGCCCCATCTCGACTGGGCGACGCTGGCAGCTCCGACCGTCGCGTGCCCCGACAGTGGTGGATACACCAACTATCCCTGTGTGGCCCAGACCAAGTCGCTGGGGTCGGCCGACTTCCGCCTCGAGATCTACAACGCGGGCAACGTCGACCTCGAGGAGCTGGCGTTCTACAACACGCTTCCCTTCGTGGGCGACACCGGTGTGACCGAGGTTCTGTCGGGCACCCTACGCCGCAGCGAGTGGCGTCCGGCGCTGCAGTCGCCGCTCATCATCACCCAGGCACCGCCGGGTGCCGAGGTGGTGATCGAATACAGCGTCGAGCCCAACTCGTGCCGTCCGGAGCTGTCCAGCGGTGGGGCGTTTCCGGCCGGCTGTATCGACGACTGGGGACCTCCACCCACCGATCTGAGGCAGGTGCAGGCTGTACGTGTGCGTGCCTTTGGGGGAGCGGCGAGGTGGCGTGGTGGTGAGGCGATCGTCATCGAGTACGACATGGACGCTTCACACGGTTCGCCCTTCGGCGGCGAGATCGGGTGGACGTCGCTGGGGTACACGTCAGTGCGCAGCGACAACGGTCTGGCGCTGCCCCCTTCGGAACCCCGCAAGACCGGCATCATGATCAAGCGGCCCAACAACGGCATCGGCTCGTTCGTGTGGCTCGACGCCAACCGCAGCGGTACCCAGGACCCGGGCGAGCCTGGAATCAACGGCGTTCAGGTCGAGCTGTATCGGTCGGACGGCTCGTTGGCACGCACCACGTTCACGGCCGACCTGCAGGGCGACCCGACCAAGCCCGGCTATTACTTCTTTGGCGATGTGCCCGCAGGCGACTACTACGTTCGATTCGGGCCTCCCAAGCCTGGCTGGAACGCGATGTTGCCCAATCAGGGCGGCGACGACTCGATCGACTCCGACGGTGCGATCGCAACCCTGGAGACACCGGTTTTGAACCTAGGTCCCGACGAGTTCGAGCTGGACTGGGACATGGCCTACTTCGTGCCATCGGGCCCCGTCGAGTGCCCGGATGAAGCCGAGGTCTACGACCCGACGGCAAATCCTTCCGACCGCCGCGAAGTGAACGACAGGTTGCCATGTCCGTCATGACCATCACGAGAGCCGCTGTCGTGTGTTTGGCGATTGTGGCCGCGGCCGGTTGCACGTCGTCGTCTGGCGCCGATGATGCGGCCACGCAAGGTCCGGGAACGACTGCGGCCACAGAGGCAGCGGGCGATCGAGCCGATGGCGCGGCGGGCCCGGTTGCCGGCATTGCCGCGGCCAGCGAGGTTCCGGCCCACGGTGAGCTGCCGGCGTCGGCGCCGAGCCGGCTGATCGTTGCGGGCCCCGGGGTGGCCGGTGTGCTCGAACTGGACACTCAGACCTTCGACGTCTTGGCGACGACCACACCTCTGGACATCGGCTCTGACCCTGCGCTGGCAGAGCGCTTCGTTTCTGCTGATCTGACCGACGGCGGCTCGGCGATCGTCGTGGTCGCCGCAGCCGATGGCACCTTGTCGGCGCGTCAGATAAGCCCGTCGGGCGAAGCCGGCGCCGAGCTTTCGGCCCGGGCGGTCGCATCCCAGTCCCAGACAGGCCGAGTGGCCCTGGGCGACGGCTCGCAGGTGGTCGTCGCAGACCTGGCCGGTCGTGTTTCGGGTGCCGAGGCGTCGGTTCCAGGCCGGGTCGACACCCTTTCTTGGTCGCCGGACGGCACTTCGCTTGCGATCGGCTGGACTTCGGCCGACGGACTTGGTGTTTCGTTGGCGTCGATGAACGGCCTCGAGATCGTCGACGTGGCTTTGTATCCGACTCCGCGTTCTGGTGTCTGGCACCATCCGACGTGGTTGGATGACGGGGTGTTGGCTGTGATCGAACAAGATCTCGTACCGACCGCCAACACGTTCTCGGGTGTCGCGTCCAGTTCGGCCCCTCGGCTGATCGTGACCGATGTCGAGGCCAACCGAAGGCTCAGCTCGACGCTGCTGCCCGAAGCGGTGGCGTCCCTCGATGCCGCGCCCGACCGTCGAACGCTGGTGATGGTTACCGGGTCCGGCGCACTGGCGTGGTGGTCGGCAGGGATGTATGGGCATCTGGACGACGGACCCTGGGTGTCTGCCCGCTGGTGACCGATGGGTCGGCGGTGAGCCGGTGATCGTAGGATCGTCGCATGGCATCACCACACAAGCGCAACATCGCAATCCTTCATCCTGGGGCGATGGGCTCATCGGTTGCGGCTGCGGCGATCTCGGCGGGCCACACGGTTCGGTGGTGCAGCGCCGGGCGCAGTGAAGCCAGCTCGAAACGGGCTCAGCAGGCGGGTCTTGTAGCCGTCGCGTCGTTGCCCGACCTGTTGGCGGCCAGCGACATGGTCATCTCGGTCTGCCCGCCAGCCAGCGCGGTCGACGTTGCCACCGAGGTCGCGGCTGCCGCCGCCCAGTGCGGGTTCAGTGGTCTGTACCTGGACGCCAACGCAATCTCCGAGGCTACGGCGAAAGCGGTGGCACAGGCCTTCGAAACCGCCGAACTGGCAGGCGGCGTCGAGGTGGTCGACGGTGGAATCGTGGGCCCGCCGGCGTGGACCCAGGGCTCGACGCGCTTGTTCGTGTCGGGTCACCGGTCGGGCGAGGTCGCCTCGCTGTTCCACGGGACACTGCTGGAAGCCGTCGACCTGGGCGATCGGTACGGTGCTGCGTCGGCTCTGAAGATGGCCTACGCGGCCTGGACCAAGGGTTCGTCAGCGCTGCTGGCTGCCGTTGGCGCATACGCGGCCGCGGCCGGTGTCGACCAGGCTCTCGAGGCCGAGTGGGCCAGGTCTCAACCCGGGCTGGGTGATCGGCTCGCCTCGACGCTGCACTCGGTTGGGCCCAAGGCGTGGAGGTTCGTCGGCGAGATGCACGAGATCGCAGATTCGTTCGCATCGGTTGGTCAACCCTCTGGCTATCACCGGGCTGCCGCCGAGACCTACTCCGCCATGGCAGCCGAGCGGGCCCGCTCGGGCCCGGGTGGCGAGACGTCGCATGGCTGATCTCCAGAGCGCGGCCAAGATGCAGAAGCCGGGCCGCGGCGTGCTGGCCCGCGTCAGGGTCGGCGCCGGTCAGCTCCTGTCTGTGCCCGTGTATTTCGGATACGAGGTGGCGGTCAGGGCGATGAACATCGACCGCTTGCTGGCCAGTCGCAAGGGTCTCAGCTCCGCTCTGACCGAGCGGGTCGAGTG
>JAGQSP010000323.1 GCA_020439485.1 Acidimicrobiales bacterium
ACGTCGCTGGCATCGATGATCGACGTGATCAACACCAAGCGCGCCGGCCACATCATGACGGTCGAGGACCCCATCGAGTTCGTTCACCGCCACAAGCGCTGCGTGGTCAACCAGCGCGAGGTCGGGGAGGACACGCACTCGTTCGCACAGGCTCTCAAGCACGTTCTGCGCCAGGACCCCGACGTCATTCTGGTGGGCGAGATGAGGGACCTCGAGACCATTCACACCGCCCTGACCGCTGCAGAGACCGGCCACTTGGTGTTCGGCACACTGCACACCCAGGACGCGCCGCAGGCGGTCGACCGTGTCATCGACGTGTTTCCCGCTCACCAGCAGTCGCAGGTGAGGGTTCAGCTGGCTTCGGCCCTGATGGGCGTCGTCACCCAGCAGCTGGTTCCCAAGATGGAGGGCGGCCGCGCGGTCGCTTGCGAGGTGATGGTGGTTACGCCGGCCATCAGGAACCTCATCCGCGAAGGCAAGACACACCAGATCTACTCGGCCCTGCAGTCGGGCGGGTCGTTCGGAATGCAGACGATGGACCAGTCGCTGGCGCGGCTGGTGCGCCGCAACGTCGTGTCCATGCAGGACGCCATCGACCGATGCGTCGATGAAAAGGACCTCAAGCGAATGATCGCCCAGGGCTGACCGAGAACAGGGTGATCTAAGGACCGCACATGGCAACTTACGCTTACAAGGTCAGGGACAAGCAGGGCCAACTCGTCGAGGGCACGATCGAGGCCGACAACGAGGCCCTGGTTGCGGCGCGCCTGCGCGAGATGGGATTTGCCCTCATCGCCATCGATCAGCAGAACGAGTCGGCGCTCAAGAAGGAAATCAAGATCCCTGGCTTTGGCGACAAGGTCAAGCTCAAGGATCTGTCGATCTTCAGCCGCCAGTTTGCGACGATGATCAACTCGGGTCTGTCGTTGATGAGGGCCCTGCACATCCTGGGCGACCAGACCGAGAACCCTGCCCTGGCACGAATCATCGGTGAGGTGTCGACCGCCGTCGAACGTGGCGAGTCGCTGTCGGACGCCATCTCCAAGCACCCGAAGGTGTTCGACCGTCTCTATGTCGCCATGGTGCGAGCCGGTGAGACGGGCGGTGTGCTCGATCAGGTGCTCATGCAGTTGGCAGACACCATCGAAAAGCAGGTGGCCCTGCGGGCAAAGATCAAGTCGGCCATGACCTACCCGGTCGCGGTTCTGGTGCTGGTCGTGTTCATCCTCGCCGGCATGCTCATCTTCGTCGTGCCGATGTTCGAGTCGATGTACTCCGAACTGGGCGGAACCTTGCCCATGCCGACGCGCATCCTTCTGGGAGCGTCTGGCTTCGTAACGAGCTACATCCTGTTCATCATGGTGGGCGCCGGCGTCGCTGTGTTCGCGTTCAAGAAGTGGAAAGCCACCCCGGCCGGTTTGGCCCAGTGGGACGCCATAAGCCTCAAGGCGCCTGTGTTCGGCGGCCTGCTGCACAAGACCTCGATCGTGCGGTTCGCCCGAACCATGGAGTCGCTGCTTCGTGCCGGCGTTCCGATCCTCGAGTCGCTCGAGATCACTTCCGAGACAGTGGGCAACGCAGTGATGGAACGCGCGGTCGACGACATCCAGCAGCGTGTCAAGCAGGGCGAGTCGTTGGCCGCCCCGATGTCAGACCATGAGATCTTCCCCGCCATGGTCACCCAGATGCTCGCGGTTGGTGAAGAGACCGGTGCTGTCGACACCATGCTCGATCGTGTCGGCGCCTTCTACGAGGCCGAGGTCGAGGCAACCGTCGACGCTTTGACGTCGTTGCTCGAACCGCTGCTGATCGTCGTGCTGGGTGGCACCGTCGGCGGCATGGTCGTCGCGTTGTACATGCCGATGTTCAACATCGTGAACCTCATCGAATAACCGAACGTTGCACCGCCTCAGCGGAAACTGAACGCGGTTACAAAACTGATTCGGTAACGATACGAATTCCTCATGATTGCGACCGGATCTCCCGATGGAGTCTCGTGGCCGATTGGCCGCATCAATTGACACATCAGGAGACAAGCAATGCTCAAGCAGCTCCAGGAGCGGCGTGAGAATCAGGACGGCTTCACTCTTATCGAGCTCATGGTCGTCGTGCTCATCATCGCCATCCTCATCGCAATTGCGGTACCTACCTTCCTCGGTGCACGAGAGAGGGCTCAGGACCGTGCGGTTCAGTCGAACCTGCGTAACGCGCTCACCGCCGGCAAGGTCATCTATGCCGACGATGGCGACTACTCGGGTGCGACCGCAGCCGAACTGGCTGACACCGAACCTGCCCTGACCTTCCAGGCTGCCGTCTCGGCGGACGCCAACGAGGTCAGCTTCGCTGTTGCCGCAGACAACCAGTCCATCGTCTACGCCGCTCTGTCGGACTCGGGCGACTGCTGGTACCTGCGTGACGCAGTCGGCAACACCGCCGGCACTTCTGGCACCACCTTCGGTGTCCGTGCCCAGGGTGCTGCTGGCGGCGACTGCCAGGGCAGCAACACCACCGGCGTCACCTTCGGTGCCGAGTGGTAAACCCCCGCTGACTCGGGGTAACCCCCCGATCCGGTGATTCAAAGAGACCCAGCCCCTGGGGCTGGGTCTCTTGGTTTTTGTCCCAGCCCCTCGGGGCTGGGTCTCTTGGTTTTTGTCCCAGCCCCTCGGGGCTGGGTCTCTTGCTTTTGCCCCAGGTCTCGTGCCGCTGGTTATCCACCGCCGGCCGGGGCCGACATGAAATGCCGTGATCGTTCCAGTGGTGTCCGGACTGTACGGCCTGATCATCGGGTCGTTCCTGAACGTGGTGATACACCGCGTGCCGCGCGACCAGAGCGTCAATAGACCCCGCAGCCGCTGCCCCGAGTGCGGCTCTGCGATTCGTTGGTTCGACAACATCCCACTGGTGTCGTGGGCGCTGTTGCGCGGCCGTTGTCGTAGCTGTGCCACACCCATCTCGGTGCGCTACCCGTTCGTCGAGCTGGCGACTGGAGCGGCCTTTGTTCTGGTGGCCCTGGCCATAGGTGCCCGGTGGGCCCTGCCGGCCTTCCTGGTATTCACCGCCGTTCTGATCGCCCTCAGCGGCATCGACATCGACACGCGCAAGATCCCCAACAAGGTGCTGTATCCGGCCGGCGCGGTCGGGGCGGCGCTGTTGATAGCCGGATCGATCCTCGACTCCGAGCCCTCGAGGCTCATCTGGGCCGCCGCCGGCGGAGCACTGGGCTTCGCGATCTTGTTCGTGATCTGGTTCATCGCTCCGGGAGGCATGGGCTATGGCGATGTTCGATTGTCCGGCTACATCGGCATGCATCTCGGTTACGTCGGGATGGGCGAGGTGGCCCTTGGCCTGTTCGCAGGCTTCTTGCTCGGCGCTGTCGTCGGCCTGGGATTGATGGTGCTGGGCGGACGTTCGCGCAAGTCGGCCATTCCCTTCGGGCCATTCCTTGCGGCCGGCGCGCTGGTGGCCATCGCGTTCGGCGGGCCCATTCTCGATGCCTATCTGGGGACCTGAGCGAGATGGCAAATGTGATGCAACTTCCAGCGCCACCGGCGCGAACCCATGTCAGGTCTTATGTGTTCGGTACCTCGGTCGACTCGAAACGATGTCGGTTGCAGCAGGCGCTGCCCGCCGAGGCCAAGGGGCCTGCGAGGGAGAAGACGGTGAAAACCCAACCCGACAACGTAGAGAGCAGCAGCCGAAGTGGTGCGACCGCGCCCGGCTTCGGTGACGGCTGCCGGGAGGTCCAATCGTGACGCAGCGGGTCATCGGCCTTGATGTCGGCACACATGCAGTAACAGCCGCCGAGTTGAGGCTTGGCCGAGGCGGCCAGGTGACGGTGTCGCGCTTTGGCCAGGTAGCCATCAGACCTGGCGCGGTAGTGGGCGGCGAAGTCGTCGACAGTGCCGAGGTATCGGCAGCGATCAAGCGCCTCTGGCGCGAAGCCGGATTCTCGTCAAAGCGGGTCGTGGTAGGCGTTGGTAACCAGCGGGTGGTGGTTCGCCCTACTGAGATGCCCGCCATGGCCGACGACGACCTCCGGTCGGCGGTCGAGTTCCAGGCCCAAGAGCTGATTCCGATTCCGCTCGAAGAGGCCGTGCTGGACTATCAGGTTCTCGAGCGCTTCATCAGCGACGAGGGCGACGAGATGCTTCGCGTGCTGATCGTCGCCGCTCAAAGAGGAATGGTCGAGGGCCTCATCACAGCTGTCACCGGTGCGGGCTTGGAGACCGTGATGGTCGACCTCGTTCCGTTCGCGCTGCTGCGCTCGCTGGTCGATCTGTCTGGCTTCGAGGAGCTGGACGTAAACGACGCCAAGGGTGAGGCGATCATCTCGATCGGTGCCGGCGTGACGACAATTGTCGTCCACGAATTCGGAATTCCCAGGTTCATTCGAATCGTCGGTTTGGGCAGCAACGAGCTGACCCAGGCCATAGCGGACGAACTAGACGTATCGCTGGACGAGGCCGAGGGTTACAAGCGCCAGGTCACCCTTGGGCTGGTGAACGATCCGCCGTCCACAGCGGCGGCGGCGGTCGTAGAGAGGCGCGTCGCAGCCTTTGTCGAGGAGATCCAGGGCTCACTCGAGTTCCACACCTCGCAGACCCACTCCGCCCCGCTTGGGCGAGTGGTCGTAACCGGTGGTGGCAGGCGTGTCCCAGAGCTGGCAGACAAGCTCGGACGTGCGGTCAACGCCCCGGTTGTCATCGGGTCGCCGTTCGGCCGGGTCGAGATGGGGCGTACCAACCTCACCCCAGAGCAGCTTCGCCAGGCCGAAGACCTGGCATCGGTCGCCATCGGTTTGGCCATGGCGGGCCGCCCAGTCGAGCGCGGTGCTCGTCGCCTGTCGCTGTTGCCGCCTGAGATTCACGAGGCCAAGGAGCAACGTCGCAAGGCGGTGCTGGTCGGTGCCGGCGTGTGCCTGTTCGCCTTCGGCTTGGTGATGATGGGTCAGAACCGACGTTCGGCGGCCACAGAGGCAGACCAGCGTGCGCGCACCGAGGAAGCCCGGGTCACCGACCTCGAAACACAAGTGGCTGAGCTGCAGCCCGTCGCCCAGTTCGAGCAGGTCGTCGAGTCTCGTCAGGCTCTGGTCGAGACCGCCCTGGCTTCCGATGTCGCCTGGACCAAGCTGATCCAAGAGGTGGCGACGGTGATGCCAGAAGACACCTGGATCACCGCCTTCATCGGCAAGGCGCCTTCGTCGACCGAACTCGGCACCATCCAGATTTCGGGCAATGGCTTTGACCACACATCGTCTGCCCGCTGGTTGATGAGGCTGGAGTCGCTCGAATCGATGTCGGGGTTGTGGCTGCCTGCCTCGGTTCGCCGACCGGGCGCCGACGGTGACGATCTGGGAGAGGTCGCCTTCTCGTCCTCGGCGGTCCTGACCGACAGAGCACTGACCTCGAGGCTCGAGCGTTATCTGATCGACGGGGCGGACGACGTGACCATCGACGTCGAGGAAGCAAGTGTCCTCAACGGAGCGCCCGCAGAAGAGCCTGCGGTCGAGGAGGGCTGATGAACCGCAAGTTCATAATGGGAGCGATCGGGATCTCGGTCGTGATCCTGCTGGCCTGGTGGTTCTTGATGTGGAGCCCCGCAGGCAAGGACATCGCAGCGGCCGAGAGTCGTTATGACCTGGCTCAGACGCAGGCATCGTCGCTGACAGCGCAGGTGGCCCGACTTCGCGCCACCGAGGAGAACATGCCCCAGCTGCAGAGCAGGCTTCAGACATTGTCGGC
>JAGQSP010000324.1:0-12190 GCA_020439485.1 Acidimicrobiales bacterium
GCCGACGCCGCCCACGAGCTGCGCACCCCACTGGCCGTGATCCAGGCCTCGGCCACACAGGCATTGTCGAGACCGCGCGAGGCCGATGCGTACCGTCAGAGCCTGGGCGAGATCGCCGACGCCGCCGAACGTGCGTCGAGCGGGGTAAACGAACTGCTCGAGTTCGCCAGACTCGAAGCTGGTCAGGCGCTGCCCCGGCTGGCCCCCCTGCGCTTGGATCTGCTGGCAGAAGAGGTGGCTGCCTCGGTTCGCTCCGACGACTGCGCCATCGTCGCTGAAACGTCTGACTCGGTCGTGGTGGATGCGGACTACGCATTGTTGCGGCAGGCCGTGGCGACGATCGTCGAGAACGCTGTGGCTCGCTCGAGCAACGTGAACGTGAGGGTTGTCGCCGACAAGAATCTCGGACGCATCGAGGTCGCCGACGACGGGCCTGGTTTCGATCCGGGCCATCTGGCCCACGTATTCGATCGGTTCCACCGCGGCGATCGTTCTGGCTCGACCGGACTCGGCATGGCGATCGCCAAGAAGATCGTCGATTCTCACGGTGGCACCATCTCGGCAGACAACCGGACCGAGGGCGGCGCGATGGTGGTCATCGCCTTGCGTGTGTCGCACGCGTCCGACAGGGGTCTGCGGATGTGAAACGATGCTGAGGTGCGACCTATGGCCGGTCGGCTCCTCGTAGCGACACCGATACTGGGCGATCCGAATTTCTTTCGGACCGTCATCCTGCTGCTGGACCACGGCGACCATGGATCGGCGGGCGTCGTGCTCAACCGGCCAGTCGACGAGCGCGTCGTAGCCCTGATACCCAGTCTCGAAGGCTCCGTAGATGCCTCGGCCACGATCAGCTTCGGGGGGCCGGTCGAGCCCAACGGGGTCCTCGGTGTCACGCTGCAGAGCGGCGAGCTGGTGCCGGCCGACCTCGACGAGATCGACATCGGCAGACCATTGCGAATCTTCATGGGCTACGCGGGCTGGTCGCCCGGACAGCTCGAAGACGAGCTGTCGGAGCATGCCTGGTGGGTCATCGAGGGTCGCCCGGCCGACGTATTCGGGCCCGAGCCCGAAGAGCTCTGGCACCGGGTGGTAGCCCGTCAGCCCGACCGGCGCCGGTTGCTCGCCAACATGCCAGAGGATCCCAGAACCAACTGAAATAGCGGTTCTGGGCCCGGGCCGAGACCAGTATCGTCTCTGTCGACGACCACCCGAATCGAAGGATCGAACGTGTCTCGAGTCTCCGCTGCTCTATCCGCTATCACACCGTCGGCCACCCTTGCCGTCGATGCAAAGGCCAAGGCGCTGAAGGCCGCAGGCGAAGCGGTGATCGGATTCGGCGCCGGCGAACCCGACTTCGCCACACCCGACCACATCGTCGAGGCCGCAGCGGCCGCCTGCCACGATCCCAAGAATCACCGCTATAGCCCGGCCGGCGGACTGCCCGAGCTGAAGGAGGCCATCGCCGCAAAGACCAAGCGCGATTCGGGTCTCGAGGTCGCAGCCGCCGATGTCTTGGTCACCAACGGTGGCAAGCAGGCCGTGTTCAACACGATGTTGGCGTTGGTCGACCCTGGTGATGAGGTCATCCTCCCGGCTCCTTACTGGACCACCTACCCCGAGCCGATCAGGCTGGCCGGTGGCATCCCGGTTGTGATTCCCACCACGGCCGCGTCGGGCTTTCGAGTATCCGTCGACCAGCTGGAAGCGGCCAGAACCGACCGCACCAAGGCTCTGGTGTTCGTCTCGCCCTCAAATCCCACCGGTGCTGTGTATCCGGCCGAAGAGATTGCTGCCATCGGTGCTTGGGCCAGCGAGCACGGGATCTGGGTCATCACCGACGAGATCTACGAGCATCTCGTGTACGGCGATGCCGTACACGCATCGATGCCGGTTCTTTGCCCCGACATCGCCGATCGCTGTGTGGTGCTGAACGGTGTTGCCAAGACCTACGCCATGACCGGCTGGCGGGTCGGGTGGATGATCGGCCCGGCCGACGTGATCAAGGCCGCCACCAACCTGCAGTCTCACGCCACCAGCAACGTCGCCAACGTCAGCCAGATCGCAGCCCTGGCCGCCGTGTCGGGGTCGCTCGACGCCGTGTCCGAGATGCGCCAGGCCTTCGACCGGCGTCGCAAGATCATCCACGGGCTGCTCAACTCGATCGACGGTGTCGACTGCCCCGAGCCAGAGGGTGCGTTCTATGCGTTCCCGTCGTTCGAGGGCGTGCTCGGCACAGAGCTGGCCGGACGTCGAATCGACACCACGCTGGATTTGGCCGACGTCGTACTGGACCAGGCCAAGGTGGCGTTCGTGCCCGGGGAGGCCTTCGGGGCGCCCGGCTATGCCCGCTTCTCGTTTGCCACCAGCGACGACAACATCACCGAAGGAATCGGGCGCATCGCCCAGTTCCTCCAAGGCTGACCGGCGGCCCTCAGACCTTCGACGCCCTGAAGCCGTCGGCTTCGGCTGCCGAAGTGTCGCAGTAGCACCGATCGGCGATGGTGCGCTCATAGTTGCGCTGACCTTCGACGTGGTAGATGCCGCTCGACTGCTTGAGCTTCACCGGGTGCGACTGGGGACAATTCCCGTCGACGGCGGCGATCCATGGCGGAGCGACCGGCTCTGGTGTGGGCGACGCAGAGGTCGAATCGGTCGCAGGTACGCTGACGCCGGTGTCGCGTCGCCGCAAAACGCCCGCCACCACCGCGCCGATGATGACGAGGATGATCATCTTGATGATCTTGTCCATTCCCATGACCGTACTTGCCGATAGCGCCATTCGGCAGGTGGAGTGTTGCGGTGCTTGAGTCGCGAAGGTGGCACGCGTATGCGTTGCTGGCTCTGGCAGTACTGCTGGCAGCGTGTTCGGGTAGCGATGATGAGGCCCTCGGCGACCCGACCTCGACCAGCGAAACACGGTCAACGCTGCCCGAGTCAACGTCATCGACCTCGTCGGTGGCTGCCACGACACCCAGCAGCGATGCCGGGTCAGCGATCGCGACCCCACCCATCGCCGAGCGACTGAGAACCGGAGCTCTGCTCGGCATGTCCACTGGGCTCACCCGCGCCGAGCGACAGCCCCGATGGGCCGAACTCGAGGAGCAGGCGGGGCGCACCTACGACATCGGGCATGTCTTTCATTCCTGGGACACGCCGATTCCGACCGAAGACGACCTCATGCACCTGGCCGACGGGCGCGTCCTGATGATCTCGTGGAACGGCACCGACACCAGAGAGATCGCGGCTGGCGCTCACGACGACTGGATTCGTTCCCAGGCGCAGGCGGTGCGCGACCTGGGCGAGCCGGTGCTGCTGCGGTGGCTGTGGGAGATGGACGGACAACGGCGACGAGACTGGGTTCACTCTGGTGCCGATTACGTAGCTGCATGGAACCACGTCCGCGATCTGTTCGCGACCGTTGGTGCAGACAACGCCGAGTTCGTCTGGTGCCCCAACGAGGCCCTGTTCTGGAACGGTGGTGACCCGATGCCGTGGTACCCGGGTGACGACCGGGTCGACTGGCTGTGCGCAGACGGATACAACTGGGGCACCAGTTCGGCAGCCGCAGACTGGCTGAGCTTCGACCAGATCTTCGGCGACTTCTACCGATGGGCAGCGCCTAGGGGTCTGCCCATCATCATCGGCGAAACCGGCGTCGGCGAGGCCGAACCCGAAGCCAAAGCCCAGTGGCTGCTGGCACTTCCGGATGTGTTGAGGACCCAGTTCCCCGAGATCGATGCCGTGGTCTATTTCGACAAGGACTTCACGTTCCAAGGCCATCGAGACTGGCGGGTCGACACATCGGCCTCGTCGCTAGAGGCCTGGCTGGCCATCAGCGCCGATCCGTGGTTCAACTGAGGTTGGCATCGGCCTTGCGTTAGCCGCGGCGTTTGCCCCTGGGTTTCAGCGCCGAAACAAGCTCGTCGAGTCGCAGCAAGCCAGAGAACCGCGACAGGACCAGCAGGTGTATCGCGTAGGAGGTTGCGGCGACCAGCAGCACGAGGGCGAAGCTGGTGACGCCGCTGACCCGCAACACCAACGCGGGAATGCCCACACACACCAGGCCGATAGCGGCGGCCGTCGAGTGAGCTCGACCCAACGGGTTGATACCTATGCGGCGCTGGACCTGGGCCATGGGCACCAGGTTCGTGATCGCCAATCCGGCCGCCCATCCGATGGCGGCGCCCTTTACGCCCATGGTGGGGACCAACAAGGCGTCGAGGGTGAGCATCGTGGTGACCGCTGCCAGATTGTCGATGAGCGACTGGCGCGAGCCACCGTCCATCAGCAGTACTGCCTCGATCGGGCCAGATCCCGAAGCGACCATCATCGCCAGGCTCAGGATCGTCAACGCAGCCGCTCCTGTGGTGTACTCGGGGCCGAACAGCTGGGCCAGGAACGGTTCGCCGATGAGTGCCAAGACGATGTATCCGGGCCACACCACGGCGACCAGCCAGGCTGTTCCGGTCTTCAGCAGGTGTGCGGCCTCGTCGCGGTCGCTTCTTCCCAAGGCCTCGCTGACCAGGGGTGATACCGCCTGCACTATCGCACCGTTGACGAAGTTGCCCGCTATGAGCAGGCGCGACACGGCGGTGTAGACCGCCACCGGCCCCGGCCCGGCCAGGGTTGCGACGATCAGGATGTCTGCCCACCTCAACAACACGTACAGCACGTTGGTTGCAGCCTGGGGAACGGTGAACTCCCAGTATTGCGAGGCCGTCACCTCCGAACCACCGTCGGAAGAGCTGGGCGAGTCGCTTTGAGTGCGGCCCGCCAGTCGCCAGAACCATGCCAGAGCGACTGCGAAAGCCGCCGCGAACGACAGCGACCAGGCCAGCCCAACAACAGCTGCGCCGGCACCGAACGCCGAGACGATGACCACCATGCCCAACTGGCTGAGCGGCTTTGCGATGCGGTCGGCCAGGGCGGTTGGGGCCATGGTGCCCATGCCTCGCGTAGACGCCAGCAACACCGAGGCCAAAGTGGCCAGCGGGATGAATGGCATCATCGCCAGCAGGATTCGGGCCAACTCTTCCGGGTTGTCCTCGGTGAGCCAGGCGGCAATCTGGCCCCTGGCCAGAGCGATCGCCGCAGCTATGGCGCAACTTGTCACCAAGGCGGGCGCCGCTGCAGTCCTCAAGAGAGCCTTGGCAGAGCCGCGGTTCTGGGCGGTGAAGCGTACGAGGCCGACATCGGCCCCCAGGGCAGAGACGGCGAACACGATGTTGAACATCGCGATAGCGGTGAAAACCTGGCCGCTTCGCTGCTTGTCGAGAGCACCGGTGATGGCGACGATCACCAAGAAAGCGGCGATCCCGTTCACCACCGATCCGGCAAAGGCGATCAGGCCCGACCGGGCCAGCGAGGTGGTTTCTCTACGACCCTCTAGGGCTTGGGACGCGGGTTCTGCCACATCAGTCCCACAGGCTGTCGGCGTCCCTGCCGATGCGCTGGGCAAGAGCCGCGTCAGAAGCCGCGAACTCCTCACGCAGCCTCAACCGCAGCGATTCGTCCATCGACGGATATCGGCGAGCGTTGTAGCGAGGAAACGAGATCGATCCCATCAAAGCGACCCCGAGGAAACGAAGTACCTCGTCGACGACCTGGGCCGGGTTGGCCTCGAGGTCGATCGTTCGGATCACCATCACGTTCGACTTGCCGAACAGTTCGTCGTAGCGCGAGATCTGTTCCATGTAGCGCCCGCGGGCGGCGTACGAGTAGTGCTGATGCGCGTAGCTGACATACAGCGGATCGGCCGCCATGAGGTCGACCTCTCCAGCCAGACGTCGGGCTTCGAGGTCCAGTGCCGAGGCGAAGTCTTCGGTCTCGAACCCGCGCTTGACCTCGTGATTGTGGTGCGACAGGGCCCGCTCGACGGGGTCGCGGACGAGCACGAGGATCTTCGCGTCGGGGGTCGCCGCATGGATGCGCTCGGGCACAAAGGGGTGGAACAGGTAATAGGGCGACGCCTCGACGGTGCGCATGTCGCAGCCGTTCAGCTGCCGCGAGAGCTTCAAACGCGCCTGAGTAGGGAAGTGCGACCGGTACCAGTCGAGGTCGCCTGTGTAGTTGGTGTCGTAGAAGTGCACACCCTTCTCGAGCATCGGGCCCACGACCGAGCGGTGTTGGGTGAGGTACCGGAACAGCGAGGTGGTGCCACAACGTTGTGCGCCGACGATGTAGGTGTTGGGCAGCACGCGATAGCTCGAGGTCGCCCGTCCGTATCCCTTGGCGGCCTTCTTTATGGCGTCGCGGGCCGGGGTCGGAACGCCCGAACCTCCGAGCATTCGACGGGTAAACAGGCGAGGCTTGTCGGCGACCGGCGGGTCGTGGCGTTCGCTTCGCCGATCCTCGGTCTTCTCGCCGATACGCGGGATGTGGTGGCGCAATTCCACGATCAGTTCCTTATAGGTGCGGACCAGCTCGGCGTCGTCTCGCAGAGAAGATTCCGCGAATCGTAGAGCCAGCTCGATGAGGTACAGAACAGTGATCAGGTCGTGCTCGTCACCATCAACACCCAGCCGCGCGAGTTCCGAGGGAACCGTCTGCTGGACGTTGTCGAGGCCACTGGCCACCGACTTGCCAGACGAGTGGAACGAACGCTGGAAGTGATAGTGCACGAGGTCGAGACCGATTGGCACGTCGTCGGCGGCGCGCTCCCAATCCCACACACCGACGCGCCGGCCCATGCGGCGCATGTTCCACGGCGACCAGTCGCCGTGGGACGAGCCGAAGGTGACAGGGCGATCTCCGTGCGAGCTGAGGCACCGTGTCAGTGCTTCGCCCAGCTCCGCGCCCGCGGGGCCAAGCGCTTCGACCCGTGCCAGTTGGCGCAGTGTCCAATCGGCTTCGGCCAGGGGCACCCGCGACTGCTCGGTCAGGCTGGCCACCTCGGCAAGAGCCTCGAGAACCATGCGCGGTGGCATGTCGATTGGGCCGTCGTCGACCAGGGGTGCCGTGATCAGGATCGACATCTCGCGCCACCGGCCGAAGTGAAGCAGCTTGGGCACGAGGAGGTTTCGGAAGAGTCTTCCATCGAACTTCTCGAGCTGCCCGGCTTCTGATTCGACCATGCGGCGGGTCGACTCATCCCAACCGATCTTGGCGTAGGCGACCAGCGAACCGCTGCGGTCCATCAGCTGAAGAACCGGCTTGCGGTTGGGGCGCAGCGGTCCCAGGTTGACGGCGAGACAGAGTTCGTGGTCGTCGATCGCAGACTCGAGATACTCGGTCAGTGTGCGGGGCTCGCGATAGCTCGACCGCTCGGCCGCCTCGTCCATCGGGGCGCTGAACACTATGTCGGGGCCCAAAGCGAGGTGATCGATGCCCAGATGGGCGGCACTGGCACCCAGGTATCTGGCGATCGAGCCCAAGCTGTGACCACCCGATCTGGTGGCGGCCCGCCTCAGCACCGCTCCGCGAACGACCCGCGATGCCCCGCTGATCAGCATCCGTGGCTGGTTGACCGACGGGTAGACCGTGAAGCGGTCCAGCTCGACGTGGTCGTCCGGGCACTTGCCGCGGGTGGTCACCACGTTGGCGTCATGGCCTCTGAGGATGTCGATAATCCACTCGAGGCTGGGGTTAACGATCGGCTGTTCGACCACGGTAGACGTCAATGTTCAGGTCCTTGCGAGCTGCTGGGTTCCAGTCGGAACAAGCTGCGTCGCAGTTGAGGATCTGGCGGGTGGGGCTTGCCCGTCTTCGTCCGGCACACCTCTCAGAGCTATGGCTCCGGCGATGAAGACGAGGAAGATCGGCTGGTTGATCAGCTCGTAGTACCACATCAACATGGGCACCAAAGCCGTGGTGACGTGTATCCACACCCCTACGCGGTCTTGATTCTTGAGGGTTCGCCACGCCAGGCCTATCGAGAACATCACATAGATGACGGCGCCCGGGATGCCGTGACTGTAGAGAACAGTCCAGAATTGGCCGTGTGTTCCCACCGCCGGCAGGCCGGGCCGCTCCTCGTTGACCCTGGGTGCCCCGTAGCCGACCAGCGGCGAATCCTGTACCTGGTCGATGACCTGGCTGTAAAGCGTCAGCCTGCCGTCGTCAGAGTGGCCGTTGGCAATACGTTCCGAGATCAGGGTGCCAAGCGGCGAGGCGACCAGTGCCAGACCGATGACCGCACCAGCCACCAGCATTCCAACCAGGTACCGCATGTCGCCCTTGGAGGCCAGTACGAACACCCCGTAGGTGACGCCTACGAGCAGGCCGATCCAAAGGCCCCGGTTGACCGATACGACGATGGGCACAAGCGCCAAGAACCCGATCAGCACTATCCAGGTGCGCCACTTGCGGTCGAGGCCGGCGAAGGCAGCCATCATCAGCGGAGCCAATAGGGCCAGCGCCGAGCCCCATTCGTTGGTGAAGGTGAAGGGTGCTGTTGGGCGATACAGGGGGAACCCCAGGAAACTCTGGTTCTGGGCGAGCGTCGGGTGGACGAGGCTCACCGCATAGTCGTTCTGTCTTATTGCGGCGGGCAGGAGGCTCTCGGTTACCGAGGTGAACTCGAAGTCCCCGAAGGTCACCGCCAGATAACCGCCCAAGACAGCGAAGCCCGTGTAGATGACAGCCAGCTTCAATATCCGCTCGCGGGGGAGTTCCTTGTGCGAGAGATTGAACACGTACAAGAACACGATCGCAGTGGCGATGTACAACACCAGCCGGTAGCCGACGCTGATGAAGCGAAGGCCGTCTGCTTGGGTCATCGAGACGAACACCCACGCAATGAACAGCATGTAGGTGCCAAAGCCCTTGGGGGCCCGAACCGGTGTCTTTCGCAGCAGGATCGCGGCCATGGGGATCGCCGCGATCTGCCAGATGAGGCCGCCGAGACCAAGCGCCCACCACAACGGCATGCCCACGATGACCGCCGTCAGCGGCCACGATCTCGAGCGGGTCGGGCGGCCCGCCATCGTCAGATGCCCCGGCCGAAGCGCTGAATCTTGGCCACGACCGTGTCGGCGGATACCAGGCCGGTGCTGACCAGAAGGGCAAGGTAGGCGCGGCGCTCTCGCCACGACGAGCGCAAGGTCCGCCTGGACCATCGGCGGGCCTCCGAGCGGTTGCCGATGGCTGCGTGGGCGAACGCGATCTGGCCTTCGATGCGGGCCTTACCGACGCCATCACGATCGAACTCGGGGTAGCACCCCAGCAGATATGTGAGTGCGTCTATTCGCGTCTGCCAGTTCTCGACGAAAAAGCTCGCGGTGTGCCAAAGCACGTTGACGATGGCGTCTGGCACCACCGCTATGTCGGTGACCCTGGCGATCCTCAACAGGTATTCGTAGTCCTCGGCGTAGCTCCCCGGCAGGGCCTCGTCGACCATGCCGACCTCATCGACGAGCGAACGCTCGAACACAAAGGACGACGGGTGCGCCTCGACGATGCGCGACCTGAGAAGGTCATCGAAAGTGATGCGGCCCATGTCAGGAACCCGCCGTGTGGTCGTGTCCTCGAAGTGCACGTCGATGGCGCCGACGGCCATGCGCATGTCCGAACTCTCGAGCACGGCAAGCTGAAGGGCGAGCTTGTCGCAGGACCATGTGTCATCGTCGTCGCAAAAGGCGATGTAGGTGCCTGAGGCCAGTTCGAGCCCGGTGTTGCGTCCACCGGCGAGGCCGGGCTTGCGTTGGTTGGACACCGTGCGCACAGGACGGCGCGCGTCGTTGCTGTCGAGCGAGCCGTCGACCTCGGTCCGGTCGAACACAACGATGGCTTCGACGACTCCCTCGTAGCTCTGTGCGGCTATGGCGGCGAGGGTCTTGCGGAGCAACTCCGGCCGATCGCGCGTGGGCACGATCACGGTCACATCGACCTGACCGTCACGGCTTTCGTTCGTCATCTCTGCTCCTGTCTGCGGTAGCCATAGGCAGTGCTGAGGGGCCAGGTGAGGGCTCCGACAATCCGCTTGTCACGTGGTTCCATCTCATCGACCCAGGCGCGGTCCAGGCGCAGATCGACGCGCCCGTGCTTGAACCGACTGGGGTTGCCGGCCACGGTGTGAGTGGGGCCCAGCTCCACCCAGCCGTCGCCGATGTGGTCGAGTTCGAGAGGCGTGAGCCCCGCGAACTCCATCAGCGAAGCGACCTGGCCGCGCGGGTCGCTCATGACGTCTTCATACCGCACCAACTGGCGTGGGGTGTGCACTGTGCGCAAGCCGTGCAGCATCAGGTTGTAGCTGAGCCACTTGGAGCTGGTGCGAGCCGGTGAGTAGCGCGGCATCTCGTCGTGGCCGGCTGTGACCTCGGGCCTGGCGACCGTCTTCGCCCAGCTGTACGCAACACCCTGGCTCTCTCTCACCAGGTGGGCAACCCTCACGTCGATGCCTCCTATCTGCGACAGCAGGTAGGCGTAGGAAACGTGTTTGGTCGAGTCGACTATCACCTCTGCGCCGCTCACCTCGCGGATGGCGCGATAGATGTCAAGCAGGATCGAGGTGTAGCGGGCCTGAGCACGGGCCCGAGACGGATGCAGCTGCGGAACCACCATCAAGGGCACAAAGCGGTTGCGGTCGACTCGCCTCTGGAGGTCGATGACCTCGTCGAGGTCCAGGTGATCCCAGCCTCCGAAGGCCACCTCGCCGACACGCGTCCAGAACTCGCAGTCGCGGAGTGGTTTGGCGCAACCACACAACTCGTTGTCGGCAAGACCCCTGTGCCAAAGGTGGACCAACTCGCCTATGGAGACGGCGTTGGAGTGTTGACCGAGCACGTTGGCGACGATCGTCGACCCCGATCGACCAAGACCGGCTAGGAACAGGACCTTTACATCGTTCGCGTCTTCGCCGGCAGACGGGGTCGTTTGGGCCGCGCTGGTAGCGGGCTGCATCGAGGTCACCGCCTTCGCCCGGCGACCAGGCGTTCGACGATCTGACCAACCCGCCTCACCGTCATGTCGACGTGGCGCTGGTCTTGAGGGGGCAGTGTCTGAGGGTTGGCGATCATGTCGTCGAGAAGGGCGCGGAAGTCTTCCTCGGTGCGGGCGATGAGGATCTGGCCGGCGGCGGCCATGCGCTCGCAGAACAGCTGTTGGTGATTGTCGACGTGTTCGCCCAGTGCTGGGTCGCGCGGAACCACGATGGGCAGCTTCCCGGCGCGGCGGCACTCGACTATCGAGCCCGGTCCGCCGTGGGTGATGACGACGTCGGCGGCCTGCAGTTCGCGCACGAGGTCGTGGAACGCAAAGTATTCGACCGAAGGAGCACATCCGGGCTTCGAGTATCCGCGCTGGACGAACGCCTGGATCTGCTGGGGCCGTTCGATGGCAAGCCACGAATCGAACCATTCGACCGCCCGGTCGAACGGGTGCACGTCGGTTCCCAGCGACATCAGTACGTGCCGGGTGATGACCTTGGGCTTGCTCGAAGCAGCGGTGTGCTTGACCTGCACCTGGGTTTGGGCCGGACGCGGTGTCATCACAGAACCCTCCCTACGACGATGCCTCGTGGGTAGAGCCCTCGCTGCTCTTCCCACTGCAGCAGGAACCGGTCGCTGAGCGGATAACACATGCGCCCGGCCATGGTCCGCGAATCGAGCCTGTCGTAGACCTCTAGGTACACGGTGTTGACCTTGCGCAGCTTCGCCGCGAGGAAGAAGGGTGGAGCTACTCCGGCCCCGGTGGAGACAACTACATCTGGCTTGAAGGTCGAGATCACACGATGGGCCAGAATGAAGTTCTTGGCCATGTTCGGTATGTTTCGTGTGGTCGGGTGGTTGGACCACACCACACGTTCACCCTCGAGCAGCGACTCGGCGTCGGGTTTTTCGGCTGTTACCCAAACGCGGTCGTGCTCTTCCCACCACGACCGGAGAGCCAGCAGCTGGTGAAGATGACCTCCATTTGAGGAAACCAACAGCAGTTTCATGTCACGAACGACCTCGTCGGGTTAGGCGATTGCCTCCCATCGGCTCACTTGGGCTCCGATGTGAGGTCGTGGCAGCGACAGATGACTGCTCGCCCGCCCCATCTGTGCATCGAGCGTAGCCATCGCCGAGGTGTCAGCGATACGCGCGGTCGCAGGCCTGTTGGTTCGTCAGCCGACGCTGCGGTCGCCGAAGCGTCGAGCGATCCATGAGGGCCTCACGGTGGTCGCAAGCCCGATGACCTTGGTGCCGGCCTCTTGGATCAGGCGCGCTGCGTCTGTGACGTCGTTGGTCGTCGTGCGACCACTCAGCCC
>JAGQSP010000324.1:12249-12650 GCA_020439485.1 Acidimicrobiales bacterium
GGTCCGTCGATGATCACCACGTCGACGAGTTGGCGGGCCTCTTCCAGCAGTGCGGTGAAGCGCTCCTCGTCGGGGAACCTGTCGTCGGGCCCAACCCGCATTCCTGGAGGCAAGACGTGCACTCCCGGTGCGATGACGCTCTCGTAGGAATCGGTCACCAGAATCACGTCGTGTCCGTCGAGGCGCAGAGCCGTCGCGATGTTGGAGGCGACTGTGCTGCGTCCTTCCTCGGGCCGAGCCGAGGTGATCATCACCGAAGGAGTCACCAGGCCGGCGGTATCTGCGACGACTATTCCGGCCAGTCGTCGCAGTGCCGTGGCAGGTTCGCTGCTGGGGTCGGTGGCGACGATTGGGTCCAGCGCCGAGCGCGAGATCTTGGGGATGTCGGCCAGAACCGGCAG
>JAGQSP010000325.1 GCA_020439485.1 Acidimicrobiales bacterium
CTGTTCCGAGCGACCAAGCTGCTCGAGATCGGGGCCGGCACCACAGAGGTCCGCAAGATGATCATCGCCGGCGAACTCCTGGCGGAATAGTCCCACGCCCCACCCGCTGGGGTGGGGTGGGTGAACACCGGACAAACTCACGGTGAAGTACGCCACACCGGGTAGAAACCGACAAACCAGGGAATTATGATCGGTCAAGTCGGGTTTGATACGTTCGTGCCCGGGTAAAGCACGACTGGGCCAATCCCCACGACCGCCCAATCGGGAAGGCACCGCATGAAGCCGGGAAACACTCCACTCGTCGAGCTACGCAACATGGCTCCCGACGGAACTCGGCTGTTCGCGAAGCTCGAGTGGTACAACCCGACAGGCTCCATCAAGGACCGCCCGGCGTGGTCGATGTTCCACGATGCCAAGCGCCGGGGTCTCCTGCCAGATCGCAAGCCGCTGATCGAAGCCACGTCGGGCAACACCGGCATCGGTCTGGCCCGAGTGGCGCTGCTGTACGGTCACCCGTGCGCAATCTGCTTGCCCAGCACGGCAACCGAAGAGCGCAAGCAGATCCTGCGGGCCTATGGCGCCGAGTTGATAATCGTGCCGGGTGGCCCCAACGACGCCATCGCCCATGCCAAGGAGCTGGTCGCCGCCGGCGAGGGGCACATGGTCTATCAGTACGGCAATCCTGCCAACCCGGCTGCTCACGAGTTCGGAACGGCGCCCGAGATCGTCCGCGACTGGCCGCTCGACGCTCCAGCCGATCACCTCTTGGGCGCCTACGGCACCGGGGGCACCCTCACCGGCAACAGCCGGGGCATCAAGAAGGCCTGGCCCACCACCAGGGTCCATTCCGTCGAGCCCTATGTCGAGGACCCCATCGGTGGGATGCGCAGCCAGCTCGATCCGTTCCAGCCGCCCGTGGCCGACCTGAGCCTGGTCGACGAGCGGTGGGAGGTCAGCAAGGAGCTGGCCGAAAAGACGGTGCACGGGCTGATGATGCACGAGGGTCACTTCGCCGGAACCTCGTCCGGAGCCGTCGTGTACGCCGCCCAAGCCGTGCTCGACAAGTACGGCGGCACGGCCGTGGCACTGCTGCCAGACGCAGGGTGGAAGTATCTTTCTGGCAGCCCCTGGAACCAGCTCTAGGGTTCGCCCGTCGGGGCTCGCCCGGGGTCAGGTGTTCTGGGCGTCGAGGCGCTGCTTGAACCTCTGCATGCCCGCAATCCAGCGACCGGGGTCGGTGGCCTTGCGTTGCATATAGGTCGCAACCTGCTCATGAGGCAGCAGCAGAAACGTTTCGTCGCGAATGGTGTCGACCACCATCTGGGCGACCTGCTCTGGTTCGAGCACCCCATCGAGGGCCGCCTGCTTGCCGGTGTCCCACTGCGTGAGGTCGTCGCCGATGATGTTGGTGCGCACCGCCTGGGGGCACAGCACCGACACACGAACACCCTGACCGCCGTAGTTGATGGCCAGCCACTCGGCGAACGCGACCGCTGCCGCCTTCGAAACGGCGTAAGGGCCCGAGTCGATCTGTGTCAACAAGCCTGCGGCCGACGCGGTCGAGAACAGGTAGCCCTCTCCCCTGGCGACCATGCCTGGTACCAACGCCTGAGCCACGTATAGATGCGACGTGAAATGGACATCCATCATGCGCTGCCAGTCGCCGACCGACAGGTCCAGGCCGCCCTGCTGCCCATAGCCCGCGTTCGAGAAGAACACGTCGATCGGGCCATGCTGGTCTTCGATCTGATGGCAAAGACCGAACACCGCATCGCGGTCGGCGACGTCGAGCCCCACACCGATGGCCGAGTCGCCTATGCCGGCGGCCACCGCCTGGGCCTTCGACTCGTCGAGGTCGGCCACCACCACCAGGCGCGCCCCCTCGGCGGCGAACGCCTTCGCCGATTCCCTGCCGATGCCGCTGCCTGCACCGGTGACGACCGTGACCCTGTCCTTCAGTTCCATGGAGCCCGACAGTAGATGGCGGTGCGGCCGGTGTCCCAGCCCGGGGCCACAATGGCGACCATGCAGATCCTCTTCGTGGCCGGGTTCGCCACAATCGCCCCAGACCCAACCAGCGCGCGGCGGTTCTACGTCGACACTCTCGGGCTGCCGCTTGCGCCCGTAACCGGCGACTATGTGGCCGTCGACGGGTTCGAGGGCACCAAACACCTGGGTGTGTGGCCGCTGGCCGATGCGGCTCAGTCGTGCTTTGGCACCAGCGAGTGGCCCTCGCATCTGCCGGTGCCCCAGGCCACCATCGAGTTCGAGGTCGACGACGTGGCCGCAGCCGCCGACGAACTAGCCGACGCCGGCCACACGCTGATACACCACGCCAGGGTCGAGCCGTGGGGCCAGACCATCGCCAGGCTGCTGGGGCCCGAGGGGTTGCTCGTGGGCCTCAGCCACACTCCGTGGCTGCGCGATTCGGCCGACGGCTAGCGGCGCCCGACGTCACGAAAAGCCACACCCCGATCCACGGACGGCTCCTTGGGCAAGCCCAGGATGTTCTCGCCCAAGATGTTGTGCTGAATCTCGTCGGTGCCGCCGGCTATCGACTGCGCAGGAGTCGACACCAACACTTCGGCTATCACCTCGTGCACAGGGTCTGACGTCGTCTTCAGCATGGCGTCGGGCCCGGCGATCGTCGTGTGTACCCGATTGCTCTGCCTGGCCACCTCCGACAGGGCCAACTTGCCGATCGAACCCTCAGATCCCGGTGGCCTGCCCAGCTCGCGGGCGCCGCGGGCCCGCGCCGCTGTCAGCTCGGCGGCGCGATTGAACGACCAGACCTTCATCAGTTCTTGTCGCAGAATCGCATCGTCGGTCTTGGCGGCCTCGGTTGCCCGGTCGATCAGCAGATCGACCCGACCAGCGCGCTGGGGGTACCACTCGTAGGTCTTCTTCCACTCGTCGTACTCTTCGCGCGCCTCGTCGACGACACGCCCCGATGCACCCGGGGCGAAATGCACCGAACGGCTCGACGAGAAACTCCTCTCGTGGGCAAGGGTGCCCCGCGCCACCTTCCAACCGCCTCCCAGCTCACCGACGAGGTTGTCGTGGGGCACGATCGCGTCGGTCAGGAAGACCTCGTTGAACGAGTTGTGATAGTTCATCTGCTCGATCGGTCGCACCTCGACTCCGTCTTGGTGCATGTCGATGAGGAAGTACGACAGGCCGGCGTGTTTCGGCACATCCCAATCGGTGCGGGCCACCAGGATGCCCATGTCGGCGTGGTGGGCGCTGGTGTTCCAGACCTTTTGACCGTTGACGATCCAGTGATCACCATCGCGAACAGCGGTGGTCTTCAGGCCGGCCAGATCCGAGCCCGCCACCGGCTCGCTGAACAGCTGGCACCAAAGCAGCTCGCCGGTCAGTGTGGGCCGCAGGAATCGCTTTTTCAGCTCGTCAGAGCCGTGGTCGTAGATCGTGGGCGCCGCCAGCCCGAACCCACCGCCCAGAGGCACGGCGACCCCACCGGCTTCGCGG
Organism: Acidimicrobiales bacterium; assembly: GCA_020439485.1. Taxonomy (GTDB): domain Bacteria; phylum Actinomycetota; class Acidimicrobiia; order Acidimicrobiales; family Poriferisodalaceae; genus JAAETH01. The sequence goes on from JAGQSP010000325.1 coordinate 3,490, forward strand.
ATTGCGGCGTGGGCAACCCGGTCGGCCCAAGCGGGCAGGTCGCGCCCAAACCACCGCGACGACCAAGAGGGAACGGCCCAGCCGGCGTCGACCAGGATCCGGCGCCATTCGATCAGCGAAAGGTCTGGGTTCCAGCTGTTGTGGAACCACTCGAGGACCTCCGACCTGACGCTGGCTTCGGTGATGCTCATGCCTGGGTACCAACTCTCAGCTCGCGAAACGGCAGGTCTTTGTCGAGGGAGGGCTCTCTGGGCAGTCCCAGAACCCGCTCGCCGATGATGTTGCGCTGGATCTCGTCCGTGCCACCTGCGATGTGGCTCGAAAGGGTCGCCAGGCTGTTGCGCACAGCCTGTGGCGTCCACTCGTCGTCGCGTGCCCAGGCCACACCGCCGGCTCCCTGAATGGCGAACGACAAAGCCCGGAACCGACGGGCGATGTTGGCCCCGGCCAGCTTGCCCAGCGAGCCTCCGGGCCCAGGGGTACGCCCAGCCTTGACCTCGGCCCTGGTGCGCGATGCAACCAGGCTCTGGCACACCTCGGCGGTATAGAGCCGCATCAACTCTTGGCGCAGCATGCGGTCACCGATATTGCCCCGACGTCTGGCCTGATCGATCAGGTGGTCTGCGCGTTCGTGGGCGATGCCGCCGGTCTGACCGGTTCCGATGGCCACCCGCTCGTACATCAACATTGCGGTGGCCAGGCGCCAACCCTCGTTGAGCGGACCGATCTGGTGGTCGGCGGGAATGCGTACGTCGTTGAAGAAGACCTCGTTGAACCTCATGCCACCGTCGACCTGATGGATCGGGCGGATCTCGACCCCCGGCGCCGTCATGTCGAGGATGAACATCGAGATACCGCGGTGCTTGGGCTGGTCGGGGTCGGTGCGGGCTATGACGATTCCTCGATCGCACACGTGGGCCAGGGTCGTCCACACCTTCTGGCCGTTCAGGACCCACTCGTCGCCGTCTTTCACGGCACGCGACTGCAGGCTGGCGACGTCGGAGCCGGCACCGGGCTCGGAGAACATCTGACACCACACCTCGTCGGCGCGGATCAGCCTCGCCTGGTACGTCTGACGTTGCTGATCGGTGCCGTACTCATTCAGCATCGGAAGGCACATGCCCTGGCTTATCGACAGCTGCCTGGTCATGGGTGGGAACTTGCCGGCTTCCTCGCGCCAGATGCGCTCGTGTTCCGCGGTCAGGCCCTGTCCGCCGTACTGGGTCGGGTACATCAGGCCCGCAAGCCCGGCGTCGGCGAGTTTGCCCTGGAAACTCTTGGCTTGGGCCAGCGCCTTGTCGCTGCGCGGGTCGTCGACCTCGCTGACGTCGATGCCCGTGGCGTTCGCTTCCAGAAACGCCCGGCACCTGGACCTGAACTCGTCGAGATCTGCTGCGCTCATGAATCCCCCTCGCTGTGTCAGCCCCACCGACAGAGCGGACTGTAGCGACACCGATGCGGCTGCCCCGAATTCGGGCGACCTACCCTGGGGCCGATGTCCGAGGGCCTCACCAAACGTGAACAGAACAAGGCCGACAAGCAGCGCCGCATACTCGAAGCCGCCGATTCATTGTTTCGCGCCCAGGGGTTCGAGTCGACCACCACGGCCCAGATCGCCGCCGAGGCCGGCGTTGGCGAGGGAACGCTGTATCTGTACGTCGGCTCGAAGGAGGACCTTCTGGTCAGCGTCTTTCGGCGCTCGGCGGGCCGGGCATGGGACGAAGCCGTCGAACTGGTCGACGAGTCAGACCCGGTTCTGCACCAACTGATGTCGCTGTTCGGCCATGTCACGCGTGTGCACCACGGCGAGATCGAGCTAGCCAGGGCCTATTTCAGACAGCTCGAATACGTCGAGGAACCTGCACGCACAGGGGTCGACGACTTCATGCGGTCGATCTATGGGCGCCTCACCGCCCTGCTCGAACGAAACCAGGCCGGCGGTCGCCTCGACGACACGGTGCCGGTGCAGACGCTGGCCGGCAACCTGTTCGCCCGTTGGTACCTGCGGATGCAACGCCACACCGCCCGAGGCCACAGCCTCGAACACACCCTCGGCTGGCTGGCCGAAGACTTCCGCGTCGCCTTGTGGAGAATGACCCCGATCGACTGATCGCTGCCAACGTCACATGTCGATGGCGTTGCGGGTGGTCTCGACGACTTCGCCGAAGGTCGCCATCTCGTCTGGCGACAGCACCGAGAAGAAGGGCTCGAGAATGCGAGAGGTGACGCTCTCGGCTTCTAGACGGGCCTGCATGACCTCGCCCGGGTCTCTGAACGGCGGCTCGAACCCCATACGAATTGCATACTCGGGGCCCGTCCGGGGCGGTGCGTTGGTAGACGCCAAGATCGCATCGAGCGGGCTGAGGCCCACCGATAGCACCGCGGCTATGTGTGCCGCCCCTCGCATCTCACGCATGACCTGAGTCGTCAGGGCGACGCGCCCGAACACCGAACCCGGAATGGGCAGGGCCCTCCAGCCGGCGAACAGCGGTCCCAGGGCGTCGGGGGCGGCGTCGATGATGCGACGGCCCAGCGAATCGATCGCGTCGAGCCGCTGGGGTTCGAACATGGGCAGAACCCGCTCGCCCCACTCGATGCAGCGTCCGGCGTAGTGCTGGGCAACCTCGCTATGGGTAACGCCGGCGGGCAGCGAGTTCCATGCCGCGGCGACCTTGTCTGGCGCGTGAAACGCAAGCGCTCCGGCGGCAACCTCTGCAGGGCACGAGCCCAACACCCCCGCCCGGCCCACCAGCCAGAACTGGCGGCTGACACGATCGAGGCCCAGCTCGCGCTCGCCATATTCGGTGGTCGCGTCGGCCATCATCCAACCTCGGGTGAACTGTTGGATCGGCTTCAGAACACGCTCGATCGTGGCCGCGACGTCGGGCCTCTGGGATTGGTGGTTCATCTCAACTCCCGCAGGTGACCGACGGCTTCGAGCCACCTCAACATCAACTCGAGCCTTTGAGCGGGCTCACCCTCGGTGGTGGCCGCCTTCAGATGGGTGACGCCCAGTGCCGCGTAGGCCTCGGCACTGGCGACCCATGCCCCTGCGTCGTCGCTCGGCGACAGCCTCATGGTGGGTTCGACGCCAAGGGACGATGGGTCACGGCCGTGGCCCTCGACCATCTGGCGAACTCTGGCCAGTTCGGGAGCCAGCACCTCGGGTGAAGACTGGGGCAACCAACCATCGGCAAGCCGGGCGATCCGGTCGCGCACCTTGTCGGTGGTGCCGCCAACGAAGCTTCCCATCCACACCGGCACCGGACGCTGCACCGAGGTCGGGTTCAGACCCACCCGGTCGAGTTGGTGCCAGGCACCCGAGAACGTCACCAGGTCTTGGCTCCAGAACCGGCGCAACACCTCGACCTGTTCTTCGATGCGACGGCCGCGGTTCGAGAAGTCTTCGCCCAACGCCTCGTATTCCATCCAGTTGCGGCCTACGCCGACACCCAACCTCATGCGACCGCCGGACAGCAAGTCGATCTGTGCGACCTGCTTGGCCACCAACGTCGTCTGGCGTTGGGGCAGGATCAAGATGGCGGTCGCCAGCTCGAGGCGCGATGTCACCGCTGCGATGAAGCTCAGCATCACCAACGGCTCGTGGACCGCCACCGCGTGGGTGTGCACCTTTTGGCCGGCCGCTCGATCGGGGTGGCCTCCGACAACGTGGTCGTTCACCGAAACCCCATCTAGACCCGATTCCTCGAGACCGACCACCGCGTCGCGGATGAAGCCCCAGTCGGTGCCCATGGCGGTGTTCGACAACATGGCCGTCAGCTTCACGGCGTCTCCGATCGAATGGTTATCTGGTTGTCCAGCTTGCCTCGCGACCGGCGCGGGACTACAACTGAGCGCACTCAGTTTTGCATCTTTGGGGGTTCAAATGGCGGTGCGCACGGGCCAGCAATACCTGGACGGGCTCAGGTCGACCGGCCGCGAGATCTGGCTGGGCGACGAACGTGTGGAGTCCGTGGTCGATCATCCGGCGCTGGCCGAGGGTGCCAAGGCCATCGCCGACTATTACGACGTACACCACGATGCCCCCGACCGGCTGGTGATGGCCGACCCCGACAACGGCGAGGACATCTCGATCACCCACATGCAGCCTCGCTCGATCGAGGACCTGAAGCGTCGCCACGAAGGCTTGGTGCGCATAGCCGAGCTGAGCTTGGGCACGATGGGGCGCACCCCCGACTACATGAACGTCACGTTCGCCGGGTTCGCCGCCGACAAGATCCGATGGGCCGGCGAGAACGGCGAGAACGCACAGGGCTACGAAAACCTGGTCGAGTTCCAGAAGCGGCTGCGCCGCGACGACCTGTCGCTGACCCACACCATCGTGCATCCGGTAATCGACAAGCAGACCGATTTCAACTTCGTAGACAACCCAATCCCCCTGCACAAGGTCGGCGAGACCAAGGACTCGATCGTGGTCCGCGGCGCCAGGATGCTGGCCACGCTGGCCCCGTTCGCCGATGAACAAACCGTCTATCCGGGTGCCCCTGTGCCGCCCGACTCGAACCCGGCCTATGCGCTGGCGTTCACCGTCAGCATGGACGCCCCGGGCCTGGTGTTCTTGTGTCGCGACAGCTTCAGCCGCGATGTGGCCAACCCGCTGGACGCCCCGTTCTCGCACCACTTCGACGAACAAGACGCCTACTGCATCTTCGACGACGTCGAGGTACCCAAGGAGAACCTGTTCATCGACGGCGACATCAGGGCCTACAACCTGGTCATGCACACCAGCCCGTGGTGGCCCAACATCATGCAGCAGACCACCATCAGGGCCCTGACCAAGCTCGAGTTCTTGTACCGCCTGGCCGGGCTGATGGCCGAGGCCACCAACGACAACTCCGATGGCACCAGGGACATGCTGGGCGAGATCTACACCTACGTGGAGACCACGCGATCGTGCTTGTTGTGCGCCGAAGACCGGGCCGTCACCAGCGAGGACGGCCTGGTGCACCCCGAGGGCCGCGCCCTGCACCCGCTGCGGGCCCTGCTGCCCAAATGGATGGTGCGCACCAACGAGATCATCCGAACCATCGGCAACGCCAACCTGTTGGCCGCCCCCACCAAGGCTCAGCTCAGCGACGAACGCATCAGCGCACTGTGCGAGGAGTTCCTGCACGGTGGCGGCGACATGCCTACCCACAAGCGGGCCCAGATCTTCCGCATGGCCTGGGACTTCGTCGGTTCGTCGTTGGGCATGCGCAACGACCTGTACGAGCGCCACTACCTGGGCTCGCCCAAGCGCACCCACCTCACCATCGAGAGGCTGTACGCCCAACCCAACCGCGATCGCGGCGATCAATTGATCGATCGGTTCCTGGCCGCCACCGAACAGCGGGGCAACCGATGAGTGCATCGCCGTTGCGCGATGTCACGCCCGACGAGGTCGAGACCTACCTGCGCGACGGTGTCGTACTGCTTCGCTCGATCTACCCACCCCAGTGGGTCGAGCGCCTGAGAACCGCCATGCAGCAGGTGTTCGATCGCGAGGCCGATGCCACCGCATTGTCGGGCCTGGCCACGGGCGAGAGCACGGTGGGCAGCCGTGCCGACATGGTCACCCGCGTCCGCGACCTGCTCGAGCGCCATACCGAGAGGCTGGCCGTAGAGCCCGGTGGCGTGCCGACGGGCCGCTCCATCGTCGAAACAGACGCGTGCTCGTGGCACGAGGGTCTGCGCCGTCACCACTGCGAAGGACCCCTGCCCCAGATCGTCGCCGCCCTGACCTCCAGCGTTCGAGTCAACCTCTACAGCGATCAGTTGTTCTTGAAGGAGCCTGGCTCGCGGGTGCGAACGCCGTGGCACCAGGACAAACCGTTCTGGCTGCTCGACGGAACGAAGGTGGCGGTGTGCTGGGTGCCGGTCGATGTGGTCACCCTCGACAGCGG
>JAGQSP010000326.1 GCA_020439485.1 Acidimicrobiales bacterium
TCGAACGGATTGTTTTCGACGGCGCCCTGGAGTTGGGCGAGGTCCATCACCCACACCGCAGGGCGAAAGCCGTGGTCGCGTTCGATGACATCGGCGATGCGGTCAGCCACCGAATCGGGTGAGGTGTCGTCGCAGTCGACGATGACGTTGCCGCTCTGGATGTAGGTCCTGGGATTGCTCAGGCCGGCCTCATCCAGTCCGGCCCGCAGCTGGGCCATGGGCAGCTTGTTGTGGCCGCCTACGTTCACACCCCTCAGCAGCGCGATCCAGGTGGTCAAGCGGTGGCCACGACCCGGCCGTGCACCCCACCGAAACCGTTGGGTTCGAGTTCGGCGTCGGGGTCGTCGTAGTACTCGCCGCCGTCGGCCAGGTACCGGAACCGCAGCTCGGTGCCTGCGGGCACCTTCACCACCGCCGACTTGCGGCCATTCGACCGCTTCTTCAGCGGTGTGGCCCACGGATCCCAGCCGTTGAAGTCTCCCACCACCGAGACCGGCCGGTTCTCGTCGAGGCTGAAGGTGACTGTGGTCTCCTCGTTTCGCGAGTCGGTCTTGAGCTTGATCATGTGTTGGGATGGTAAGGATCTTCGCCCAGAGCGCAAGTGAACTTCGGCACCGTTCACGCGGTGTTCACGGTCGCAGGCTCGGCTGTGGCAGTGTGCCTGCATGCCGTGGATTGACACCGTGCCAGACGACCAGTGGGATGACGACCTTGCCCCTCTTCACTCCCAGGTGGTCGATCGCGACCTGGGCCGCGTCGACAACATCATGGCGATTCACTCGCTCAACCCCCGAGGCTTGGCGGCCCACAACGCTCTGTACGGGTCGGCGATGGCGGGCACAGCGACACTCCGAAAGGTCGAGCGCGAGTTAGTCGCCTACGTGGTCAGCCTCGAGAACCACTGCCATTACTGAATGGTCCACCATCGGCGCGGTCTGCGCCGGCTGCTGAAGGACGACGCACTGCTGGTCGCCATCGAGGCCGACTGGCGCTCGGCCGACCTGGGGCCCAAGCGTCGGGCGATGTTGGACTACGCGGTCAAGTTGACGCTGGCGCCGGGCGAGATGGTCGCCGCCGATGTCGCAGCCCTTCGGGCGGTCGGCTTCGGCGACCGCGACATCCTCGACATCTGCGAGGTCACCGCCTATTACGCGTACGTCAACCGCATCGCCGATGGTCTGGGCGTCGACCTCGAAGACTGGTACCCACCCGAGCCCGACTGAAACCCCGGTGTTTCAAATTCTCAAGCGGAGAACACCACAGGGGTCCACACCAGGATGTCGTTGCCCACCTGGCCCTGGTCGTCGACCGTGGCAGCCCGTACCTCGAAGCGCAGCAGTCGGCCACCGTCGACGGGGCGTTCTTCGGTGAGGGTGTGGCGGAACTCCAGCAGGTCGCCCTCGAACGCCGGGCCGATGTGGTCGCAGCCATCCCACGACACGATGGTGGCGATGCCGGGCAGCACCCGCGACAGCGACGACTGCGCCAGCCCCTGAACGTGCCCGCCATAGACCAGCCGCTTGCCGTAGATGCTGGTGGTGGCGTCGCGGTGAACAAAGGCCTGGTTGAAGGTCATGCGGGCCAGCGATGGGGCCAGGTCGACGTGGTCGCGCATTGCGTCGGTGCGGGTTTCGCCGATGGGCCAGTCGGTCGAGGGAAGCGACCCCAGATCCCACGAAGGCACCAGCTGGGCGACCTCGTCGAATGGGGCCGGTTCGGAAGGGCCTGGAATGTCGGCCGAGTGGCCCGGCACAGGGCCGCGGCTGGCCACCAAGGCGCACCGTTCATAGCGCGCCACCGGCCCGTTGTCTGCGACCGTCTCGATGCCCAGCCAGACCTTGCCCCGGTGCTGTTCGCCCTTGGGCTTAGAGTCGCACAGGCCCAGAACGGTCGCGGTCGTCTGCAGCGTCTCGCCGACCTCGACCGGGCGAAGGATGCGCACCGAGCGGTAGTACAGGTTGGCGACCGCCCTGCGGGTTGCGTTGGTCGTCTGGCCGATCGAGTACTGCATCACCAGTGCCGGGTTCACCAGCGCACCATCAGAGCCGCTGACCGACTTGTAGGCACGACGATCAGACGACGGCAGGTGCTGGTCGCCGGTGATCATCCGGTAGGCGACGTTGTCGGCCTCGGTGACGGTGGCGGGCGGAAGCGGCGGGATCGTCATGCCCTGCTCGAACTCGTCGTAGTAGGGGCCGTCGTTGCTGCTCATCGAGTCTCTCCGGGGGGCGAATCGGCTGTCTCCAGAGACTAGGCGGCTAGTCGGGCGAGGGCGAGAATGAGGATCGCCCCCAGGATCGATCCGCCCAGGCCTGCGGCTGCGATGTCTGTGCCCCGGCCGGCGAGAGCGTTGGCCAGTGTGCCGCCAACCACAGAACCGGCCAGGCCCACGGCGATGGTGCCCAGGCATCCCAGGCTCTTGCCCGGCCGCACAACGATGCGGGCCAGGGCTCCGGCGATGAGTCCTATGGCGATCCAGGC
>JAGQSP010000327.1 GCA_020439485.1 Acidimicrobiales bacterium
GCCACACACCGGGCAGGGTTGTCCGGCACGCCCGTGTACTGCGCTGGGCCGGTCGGACGAGTTGCTCATGTCGCCGCGCGACCGGTCGTATTGCAGCCCCTCGTCGACCACGGCATGCATCGCCGCATGAATGGCTCCGGCATCGTCAGCGGTCATCTTCGAGGTGGTGGCGAACGGCGACAGTTTGGCCCGATGACAGATCTCGTTGGCCAGCCGGCGGCCCAGTCCCGAGACGATCCTCTGGTCGCGAAGCAGCCCGTGCAGCCTCATGCTGTGGGCGTTCAAGACCGTCTGCAGCTCAGATGCCGACAGCGAGGTCGCCTCGGGCCCCAGCTCGGCGATGGGTTCTTGACTGACAGCATCGCCGGTGACCACCCACACCCCGGCGCGTCGCTCGGTGCCTGGCTCGGTCAGCAACAAGGCGTCGAAGTCTTCGAACAGCCACCGGGCCTGTCCGCCGCGAGGCTTCTTGGCCATCTTGGGATCTGGTTTGAGGCGCCCGCCCTGCATGAGGTGGACGACGAAGCTGATGTCGCCGAAGTTGAGCAGCAGGTACTTGGCGTGTGATGTAACCGAGTCGAGAGGCTGGCCATAAGCGTCTTCGGGCCTGGGGCTGAACGTCTTCAGCACTGTGAAGCTGAGGGGCTTGAACCCGATCAGGCGGCGCCCTGCGTATTGCTCGCTCAGGCGTTCTGCGTGGGCTCTGATCTCGGGGATCTCGGGCACCGACGCACCTCTGCCTAGAACTCGACGCTCGAGTTGACGGCCGAAAAGGCGCTGTCGAGACGGCCGATGACGCCCTGATTGGCCGTGAGTTTGGCGACCTCGCCCTTGATCGAGATTCGTCCGGATTGGAACGCCTCCAGGGCATTGGAGCGTCCCTCGTGCACGGCAACGGCGGTTTCATAGTCCTGGGTGAAGGCGACATCGCTGGAGGAAGCGACTCCGGCCTGGACGTACACCTCGCCACGATCGAAGGTGATGAAATAGGCGACCTCGCCGAACGGTGTCCCGGTGACGACCTGCTGCAACACCAGCTCGGTGTCGGCGGCTGCCTCGGCCAGTTCGGCATCGGTCGAGACGGCAGCTCTCACCGCATCGAGCCACTCTGAACTGAGGTACTTCACGGCCCTGAGCCTACGGTGTCTCGATGGTCGTTGTGTCAGATGACGGGCTCGAGCGGCCCGACCCCAGTGCCCCGGTCGACCGTTGGTGGTTCGAGTTCTGCGACCAGGCCGCGGATGCATTCGGATGGGTCGAGTTCAGGCACTACCCCCCGCTGGGGCTGGCTCACTATTCGTGCGCGGTCACCGGATTCGACCGGTCGCTCATCGTTGCGGTCGACGACGCAATCACCATGAGGCAGCCGACCCGTTCGCTCGAGTTCCGCAATTCGGGAATGTGGGCGCACCACGTGTGCGAGGAACCGTGGGAACGATGGACGGTTGGTCTCGAGGCCTTTGGGGTCGAGCTGGATCGGCCCGACGATGCCCTGGAGGTGCCTGCGAGGGGCCGGTTGGTGCCCTTGGGTCTGGACCTCGAGTGGTACGCCACCGACGCTCCCGAAGGTTCCGCACAGCGTTGCCGCGTGGTTGGAGATCTGCTGTTGGGGCCCGATGTGATCGAGATCGACTCGAGCGGCTGGCGCGGGCGATCGTGGGCTTCGCCCGGCCCACAAGTCAGGGGCGAACGCCTCAGCGACGATCCGCTGCAGCAGCCGCACGCGCCTGCGCTGACAGCATCGGTGGCAGGCGACAACCCTGGTAGGTGGACACACCGCCGCTGGGTTGTCGAGGTCGACGGCTCTTGGGGATGGTTCGAGCTGGGCGACGATCTAGCCTCGTGGGCGTGAACTTTCCGATCCGTCGCCTCCGTCGATTGCGAACCACTCCTGCGATGCGTCGCCTGGTAGCCCAGACCAGGCTGGGTGTGGACGACCTGATCGCCCCGTTGTTCGTCCGCGAGGCGATCGACACCCCGGTGCCCATCTC
>JAGQSP010000328.1 GCA_020439485.1 Acidimicrobiales bacterium
CATCGATCTGCGCCATCTCGCTCTCAAGCCCGACCGCAGTCGCGCCGATGGAGACCGAGCTGTCCCCGTCGCGGGCCGTGGGAGTGAGTAGTGGAATCGTGAAGAAGCTCAAGGGAACACCTGGGTTCGTGGCCTTCGTCGTCGTCTGCCTGTGTGGCATGTACCTGGCGACTGGACTTCGTGGGGGTGAGCCGCAGGCCGCAGCAGCGCCAGCGCAGAACTTCGACGATTCGGGCGTGTACGAACCTGGCGCGCCGGTCGACGACGGCTACAACCGTCTGCTGGTGGACGTTCCGGCTGAACCCGAAGCCAGGACCGTGTCGTCGACCTCGGAGTTCTTGACCGAGGAGGGCGTCGACCTCGGCGTTCTCGACGGCCAGGACGACAGCGCCGTCATCGAGAATGTCGACGGCGAGCTGGTCGCCACGTACCCCGACGGCTCGTCGATAGTCCTCACCGCCGATGAGACCGACGAAGGCCCCGGCATCGACGCGGTCATCGCCGAGCTGGAGGCAGACCCCGAGGTGGTCGAGGTCCGCAAGATCGACGACCAGACGATCGCCGTCACCACCACCCGCAACGCCGACGAGATCGGCACCATGGTGGGTCTGACGGTCAACCCCGACGAACCCACAGAAGCCTTCGAGACCGATCCGTACTTCGCATACCAGTGGGGTCTCGAGAACACCGGGCAGGACTCGGGTTATGTCGACGATGCCGACGTGGATGCCCCTGACGCCTGGGCGACGTCCAGCCGGGGAAGCGGAATCGTGGTTGCCGTGCTTGACTCGGGCGTCGACTTCGGCCACCCAGACCTGGGATCGCGCCGTTGGACCAACACCGACGAGAACTGTGGCAACGGCGTGGACGACGACGCCAACGGCTACGTCGATGACTGCCACGGTTGGGACTTCATGTTCAACGACGCCTCACCGTGGGACGGCAACAACAACTTCCACGGGACCCACGTCGCAGGCATCATCGCCGCCTCCAACGACAACGTCGGAGTGGTCGGTATGGCGGCCAACGCCACGATCATGGACGTCCGAATCCTCGATTCGCAGGGACGCGGCTACACCAGCGCCTTCGCCGCCGGCATCCGCTATGCCGTCGACAACGGCGCCGACGTCATCAACATGAGTGTCGGCACCAACCCCGGTGTGCCACGCGAATACCTGGCACCAGTCGAAGCTGCCGTGCAGTACGCGCGCGCAAACGGGGTCGTCATCGTCGCCGCCGCCGGCAACAGCAACGTCGACGTCGACACCCAGTACGTTTGGCCCGCTTCGTTCGGGCGCTACTACGACAATGTCGCCACCATCGCCGCCACGGACTACGCCGACAGCCGCTCGAGCTTCTCGAACTACGGAGCCCAGACGGTGGTTCTGGGAGCACCGGGCAGCCGCATCCTTTCGGCAACCCTCGGCAACAACTGGTCATACGCCAGCGGCACGTCGATGGCTGCGCCGATGTTCGCGGGCGCTGTGGCGCTGCTGTACGGCGATGGATTGGCGGGCTCGCCGGCCGAAGCGATCGAACAGTTGGTCGCCAGTGCCGATCCGGTTCCGTCGCTGGACGGACGCGCACGCAATGCAGGACGCCTGAATGTAGGGGCGCTCTATTCGGCAACCCCGATCGACCCGGTGCGGGTCGAGGCCACCGGCCTTCACTCGCTCAATGCCGGGTCCGACATCGACGCCAGCCTGAACATCCGGGTCAACGACGTCGAGGGTTTCGCCGCCCAGGAGTTCCGCTGGGAGGCACGCCTGCTGACCGCGGTCGAGGGTCAGGCGCACGGCGTACTCGAGCACCCTATTTCGGTGAACGGCGTCGACACCCTGACGAACGGCCAGGCCCTGTTCGCACTTTCGGGGAACACCTCACTGATAACCGACCCCAGCGCGGCCACCGAAGGCAGCCGCATCGACCTGGGCACCAAGCTGCCCGCAGGGTCCTATGCACTGATCGTCGAGGCGGTTGCCGCAGACGACCCGACGATGATCTTGGCGCCCCCGTCGATGCTGTTCTTCGACGTCGCGCCGGAGCCAGAGGTGCCCGACACCACGACACCGGCTACCGATGGTCCCACCACCACGACCGAAGCGGGCGTGACGACGACCACGATCGCAGCATCGCCCACGACCATCGCGGGCTCGCCGTCGACAACCATCGAGGACGACGACCGGGACGACGACGACC
>JAGQSP010000329.1 GCA_020439485.1 Acidimicrobiales bacterium
GGCGCGCCAGTGGGCCTGGGCTGTGACGGCTCGGCCTCGGCCGATTCGGGCAGCATGTGGACCGAGGCGCGCAACGCCATGCTCAGCGGTCGGCTGAAGGGGTTTCTGGACGGCTCCAGGTCGCTGATGTCGTCGCGCGACGCGCTCGAGATGGCAACCAGAGGCGGCGCGGCTTGTCTGGGCCGCCAGGGCGAGCTGGGCGAGTTGTCGGTTGGTGCCGTTGGTGACCTGGCCATCTGGGCGCTCGACGGGTTGCAGTTTGCAGGCGCTCTGTCGGACCCCATCGAGGCCTGGCTGCGGTGTGGGCCCACCAAGGCTCGCACCACCATCGTGGCCGGGCAGGTCATAGTCGACAACGGCCTGTTGGTGAGCTCGGCGGTCGAAGAGCGCCTTGCCCAGCATCGCAGCGTCGCCCAGGCCTTGCAGCGATGAAGCCATAGCAGGACGTTGTGGAGATGACCCCAGACCATCCTCTACGCCGGGCTCTGGAGCCTGTGGCAGATGCACTTGGCGCAGCACTGGTCGAACCGATCGACATGCAGCCTGGCGACATCCCACTGAGGTGGCAGGGCGAGGTGGTTGGCGGGTTTCGCCAGCCGGGCCTGCACGATGCCCTCGAGCGGTTGCTCGACTCGCTGGAGGTCGAATACGGATCGCCACTGGCAGATCTCGACAGGGAAGACAAACAGGCGGTCGTGGCCCGGCTCGACGATCTGGGGGCATTCGTGATCCGCAAAGCCGCCGAGGATGTCGCCGATCGGCTAGATGTCAGCCGGTTCACGGTCTACAACTACTTGAACGCTCGAGACACGACGCCCAACAATCGGGAGCGGCGATGACCAACAAGAGGCTCAAGCTGGAACTAACAATCGAGCCGTTCGTCGACGCCAATCCGGGCCCCCATGTGGTGGCTGCCATCGAGGCTGCAGAAGAAGCCGGCCTGGAGGTCGCTGTTGGGCCCTTCGGCACCACAGCTGAAGGAACCGACGCCCTTGTGCTGTCGGCGATGTCGCACATCACCGGCGCCGCGTTGGCCACCGGAGCAACACGGGTGACCCTTCAGGTCACCGAGACAGCTATCGATCTCGCCTGAAACCTGCGGCGCCAGCGCGTTTGCAGACCCTCAACCGGTGAGCCGGGTGGAGGGGCACCCGACTCACCGGTGAATTCACATCGAGCGGCCCGAGCAGCTGGCCGGGGTGCAAGCCAGGCTGGGCCATTCGATGGTCGGAACGTCGCCCGTGGGGTTCGACGGCTCCTCGACGGGGGCAACGGTCAGGCCGTCGGCGGTGACGAACGAGGCGCCGAACCCGTATGTGGGACGCAGCCCCCGCTTGCCCGACGGCGCCGGTGCGACAGTCGTGGGTGTGCTGGGGTTGGGGCCCGACCCGATGGTGGTGGTCGTGGTGTCGCCCGGACCCGGCGTGCCGGGCTGGGTGGTGTCAGGGGCGCCCGGCTGGGTGGTGGGCGTCGGCCCGTCCACGACGGTGGTGGTCGGTGAGTCTCCCAGCACGGTGGTGGGTGTGGGCCCGCCTACCACGGTGGTGGGCGAGGTGCCGTCTGTGGTGGGTGTGGTGCCCGCCTGGGTCGTGGTTGTGACACCATCGCCGCCGTCACCAGGTGTACCGGGCTGCCCATCGGGTGTGCTGGACGGAGTGGTGGTGCCTGGAGTGTCGCCACCGCCAGGCGCGTCACCCGGATCGCTTCCAGCGACCGTTGTTGTCGTAACCGCCGACCCGGTGTAGGTGAAGGCGTCCTCCATCAGCAGCACGATTGAAGAATCGATGCGCAGGCTGATGTCGACCGCTCCTGGCTGTGTTGCCACCGGGATGGGTACCAGCAGGTAAGACCGGCTGGCCACCGTGGGTGTCACCTCGACGCTGCCGAAGAACACGCGTGGTGTCGACGGGAACATGCCGGTGATGCCGGCGTAGCCGCCCGACACGCCAACCGGGGCCGAGTTGGGGGCGACGGCGGTTATCTCCCACACGCCGTTGCGGTTGGGCTGGGTCGTTGTTGTGGTTGGGCCCGTTGTCGACGACGTGGTCGCCAAGGCCGTCGTGGGCACCACGCTGGTGGTGCTCGACCCGGGTGTGGTGGTGCTGACCGACGTGGTCGACGGCGAGCCGAACACCGTGGTGGTGGTGTTGCCCGGAACCGTGGTGGCAACCGAGGTGGTCGACGTCACGCCCGGCTGGGTGGTGCTGGTGGGCCCGTCGGTGGACGGCACCGTTGTGGTGGTGGTCGATGTCGTCGGTGTCCAGTCCCAGCCGTCGCGGAAGCGATCGGGAACCCGGTCACGGGCCGGAGGCGGGATGTCGGGAATGGTGCTCGAAGGCGTAATGCCCGGCGGACGGTTGCCGCGGCGGCCGCGGTCGCGGTCTTCGCGGTCGCG
>JAGQSP010000330.1 GCA_020439485.1 Acidimicrobiales bacterium
GACGGGACGATCGTCCGGCGGTCGAACATCATGGCCTACGACATCGACACCGGTGAGTTAGTCGACTGGTTTGATCCGATCGTGAACCGAGAGGTGCTCGCTCTCGACGTGGCCGACGATGGCAGCGGCCTGCTCGTGGCCGGCAGGTTCACCAAGATCGATGGCATCAGCCGCAACAGGGTCGCGAAGCTCGATAGGTGGGGCGAGGTCGACCGGCGATTCGAAGCCGATGTGGATGCGAAGGTCAACGCCATCGTCGACGACGGCGAGCGTGTTTACGTCGGGGGCGGGTTTGCGAGCATCGACGGTGAGGCGAGGAGGCATCTCGCAGCCTTGGACCTGACGACCGGCGAGGTCGATGCGTTCCGAAACGATCTGTCCGGAGACCTAGGCGTTGATGGGGGCAGCTCGGTCCGGGCGCTCGACCTTCACCCCGACGGCAACCTCTTGCTGGTCGCGAGTTCGAATTCGCACATCGACGGCAAGCAGAGGGTTGGTGTGGCCCAGATCGATCTCCGGACCGATGAGGTCACCGACTGGCGCACGGACTGGTACCGAAATGCCCGTCGTCAATGCGAGCCCGACGACGCGGTGGCGATACGCGACGCCGAGTACTCGCCCGACGGCTCATTCTTTGTGGTGGTCGAGAAGGGCCGCTACAAGTGCGACAAGGCCGTCGCCTTTCCGACCGCAGACGGTGCAGGCCTCGAGCAGAACCTCTGGGTCACGGCGCTGTTCGATTCGGTTTTTTCGGTCGGAGTGTCAGACGCCGCCGTCTACGTCGGCGGACACTTCTGCTACGTCAAAGCCTTGGGCCCAATCCACAGCGACGATGCCGCGACCTACACGTTCGACAACAAGCCCGAGCCGTGCGACGCATTCCGCAACCAGGACCGAGACGGCCACAGCGCGCGCTATCAATTGGCCGCGCTGCATCCCCAGACGGGCGTGCCTCTGGACTGGAACCCGACGACGAATGCGTTCTCGGGCGTGTTCGACATCGAGGTCATCGACAGGGGTCTGCTGCTCGGCCTCGACCGCGATCAGGTCAACTTCCAGACCACCGGCCGTCACGCTTTCATCGAGATAGGCCCCGGTGGGCCGCGCCCTCCTGAGGGGGCCGAGCCCGGGTACTACCTATTGGGAGCGGACGGAACCGTGTACACGTTCGGCGCAGCGACCGACCGCGGTTCGGCAGATGTTCCACACGGCGCGCAGGCGACGGCAATCGCAGTCACTCGCTCCGGTGGTGGGTACCTGGTCGTCGGCTCGGACTGGTCGGTGTATCCCTTCGGCGATGTGCCGACGATGAAGCCTCGCAACCGGGACGTGTCTGTGGGCGACACTCCTGTCGACATCCGGATCGACCCCTATCAGCGCGGCTATTGGATCTTCACAGACACCGGACGGGTGGTTGCGGTCGGCGACGTACCGCACCTCGGCGACGTCTCGGATCTCGAGCTTGCCGGCCCTGTGATCGCGGGCGATGTGAACCCAACCGCAACCGGGTACCGAATGCTCGGCACCGACGGCGGCGTCTTCAGCTTTGGCGCCGACCGGTTCCTCGGCAGCATCCCCGAAGTTCTGCCCAGGGTCCGGCTGGATTGCCCGATCGTCGGCCTCGTCGCTTCGGGGCCCGACGGCTACTGGCTGGTCGCCTGCGACGGCGGTGTCTTCGCGTTCGGCAACGCGCCGTTCCTCGGTTCGCTACCGGGCATCGGGGTTTCTCCGCGGTCGCCGATCAACGCCATGGTCCCGTACGAGCGTGGCTACCTGCTGGTGGCAGGCGATGGCGGAGTCTTCGCATTCGGTGGCCCGTTCCTCGGCAGCCTCGGCAACCAGCAACTGAACTCCCAGATCGTTGCTGTCGCCACGACCCGGCGGTGAGCTCGATGGTGTCTCGTGGCAGTCGACACGAGCTCTGGTCGTCGGTCAGCGGGTG
>JAGQSP010000331.1 GCA_020439485.1 Acidimicrobiales bacterium
TCGTGGTCGCCCACTTCCACTACGTACTCGGTGGGACCGCGATCTTCTCGATGCTTGCCGCCGTCTACTACTGGTGGCCCAAGGTGACGGGGCGTTTCCTCTCCCAGCGGCTGGGGAGGATCCAGTTCTGGCTCCTTCTCATCGGCTTCAACATGACGTTCTTCGTGATGCACTTGCTCGGGCTGGCCGGCATGCCGAGGCGCATCGCCGACTACTCCCCGTTCACCAACTTCGAGCTCTGGAACTCGATCGCCACCGCCGGTTACCTGCTTATCGCAGTGTCGTTCATCCCCTTCTTCGCTGCGGTCGTGTCATCGCTTCGAGGACCGCGCACCTCCGGCGCTGACCCATGGCATGCGAACACCCTCGAGTGGGCCACGACGTCGCCACCCCCAGCTCACAACTTCGACTGGCTGCCTCCGATCAGGTCGGAACGACCACTATTCGACCTTCGTTGGTCCGCACACGGCGAAGTGGGCCGGACGGTGATGGTCGACTCCGAACTGGCTCACACCGCTCGTGAACCGATCGACACGAGCATCAGGCCACTCGGTTTCGCCGTGGCCATCACCGGGATCCTGCTCGGTGTAGCGGTGGGCCTGTGGGTAACCGCCGTGAGCGTAGGACTGCTCGCTGTGGAAGTGGCTCGACTCGCTACCGAGGTCAGACGATGATGCTGGCCCACGATTCGACGGCGTCACACTCCATCACGCTGGCGATGACCTTCGGGGCGCTGGCGGCCTTCGTCGCAGCCTGGGCCTCACGCCCTACTCGGTCCTTTGCGCCGGTGGCGTGGTTCTCGGGCGCCACGATCGCGCTTGGCCTCTCGTCGCTTCCATCGTTCGAAGCAGCAGCTGCCAAGTCCTTCGCCGCACACATGGTCCAGCACCTCGTGCTGTGGGTGATCGTTCCGCTGGCTGTTGTGAAGGCCCATCCGGTGCTGGTGCTTCGCCGCGCTGGCCTGCGTCCACCCCTGCAGAGTGGCCGGATCACCCACGGCCACCCGTTGACGATGTACGCATCGATCTGGTTCCTCGTCGTTGGCACGATGTACGGAACCCACCTGACCAGGTTCTACGACCTGGCGCTACATCACCAGTGGGTCCACGATGTCGAACACCTCGTGTACCTGGGCACGGCCCTGCTCTTGTGGTCCGCCCTGCTCAGCGGACCGCGTTCGCTTGCCCCGGCGCGGTTCGGACTCGCCGGGGCCGTGACGGTTCCCTTGGTGTTCCTGGGGATCATTCTCACCACCGCCGACATCCCTGTGTCATCGGTCTACCTGGACCGACTCGGCCTCACCCACGCCATCGCCGATCAGCGGGTCGGAGCATCCCTCATGTGGATCGGGCTGATGGCGGCGATGGTCCCAGTGGTCATCGCCTCGGTGTGGCGCTGGGCAGGACACGAACAGCAGATCGCCAAGGCGCGCGAGCGCCGCGAATCGCTCCACTCTCAGGAGGCAACAACATGAAGAACATCATCGTAGGAACAGACGAATCGACAGAGTCAGCCAACGCCGTTCGCTTCGCCCACCGCCTGGCGAAGTCGGTGTCGGCGCGACTGGTCATGGTCGAGAGCTCGAAACCGACCAGCACCGAGCACTCGCCTGCCGAGCTCGGCGACTACGAATCCTCCGTGAAGGAGCGGCTGGCCGGGTGGCTGGCCGGAAAAGACGCTGGAGGCGCCGAGATCGTCATCGTCGACGTGCCCGCCCGGCCTGCCCTGCTCGGGGCGGCCAACCGGACCGAGGCCGACGCTGTGGTGATCGGCAGTCGCCAGACCGAGGGCTTCACCAAGATGGGCATTGGTTCGTTGGCTCACCAGCTGGCACACGAGCTCGAGTGCCCGCTGATAGTCGTACCCCCGACCGAACTCGCCCCGACGGGCAACGTCGTGGTCGGTATTGACGGTTCCGATGCAAGCAGGGTCGCCTTGCAGCAGGCCGCAGACATGGCCGACGCCCTTGGCGGCACGGCGTACGCCGTCTACGCGATCAAGGACATCTACACCACGTTCAACTCGGCCGGGTACTACGGCAAGGAGGAGCAGCAAGCCCGATCCGAAGCAGACGAACATGCTGACCGGGTGCAGTTCATCGAGCGGCTCGGAGGCCGCACCGAGCACATCTTGGCCGATGTAGCAGACGAGCACGGCGCCGAGGTCATCGTGGTATCGGCACGCGACCGCTGGTCAATCGGTGGATTGTTCTTGGGCGAGGTGCCAGATCACCTGCTCCACGAACCACCCAGGCCGGTGATGGTCATCCCCCATACCGTCACCGAAGCCGCTTTCGCCTCGGAGCCATGAGGTCGTGCAAGCTGACTTCGCCACTCACCGAAGCACTCGATACCGCACGCCAGTTGCGCATTCTCGCAGCGCACTGGTTTGGGTTTGCCCCAGTGGCGGGCAGGCATCTGGGACTCGATCCGGCGAGTGTGGGTGCGGACCCACCAGAGCGGGCCACCTCGTGAAGATGGTGCACAACCGCATCGAGGCCGACGCCGAGTCCGCCCCACTGGCCGACCCCGAGTCCTACCGGTACCACCTCGACCTGGCCGAAATCCTGTCCGCCATGTGCGAGGAGTTCGGCGGCCACATAGAGCAAGGATCGCCACGATGACCGATTCGAGTTCATGGGAGCCGGTTGACGAAGCCCCTGGCGCACCAGGTATCGGGCCCACGTGGTGCTCCTCCGACAAGGATTTCGTCACCACAGCTCTGGAGGGCCAGAGCCGCATCTGGCTTACCCTGGGCCATGGAATAGGCAACGAGATCTACTGGCCCTCCACCGGGCAGCCCCAGCTGCGAGATCTGGGCTTCATCGTCGAGACTCAGGGCGATTGGATAGAGGTAAAGCGACACAGCACCTACACGTTGTCTTCACCGTCTCCCTCCGTTCTGGCGCCGACGGTGGTGCATCAAGGCAGCGGCTGGGCACTGCGACTCGAGTGGATCGTCGACCCTGACCGGGACGCAATCATCGTCGACTACGAGCTCTCGGGCGACGCCGATGCCTGCTACGCCCTGATCGCTCCACACCTGGGCGGTGGAGGATTCCAGAACACCGCATGGGTGGACGACGACCTGCATGCAATCGCAGTCGGCACCGAGGCCGCACTCGCCGTTTCTTGCGAGGGTGGGTTCACACGAGCCTCAGCCGGATTCGTGGGCTCGTCGGACGGATGGCAGGACTTTGCCGCCAACGGCCGAATGAGCTGGACCTATCAGCGCGCAGCAGACGGAAACGTTGCCCTCACAGCCCAGCTGCCCAGGCGGGGTGCGCTGGCGATCGCATTCGCGACCACCAGCGAGGGTGCGACCGTCCTGAGCCGATCGGCGGTCGCTGCTGGGGTGGACAAAGCCCGCTCGCGCTTCGTCGGCGGTTGGAAGCGCTACGCAGACTCACTCGATCTCACCGGAATCGATGAACGTTGGGCCGGCATGGTCGCCCATTCGGCCGCGGTTCTCGCCTGCCACGAAGACCGCACATTCCCCGGGGCGATGGTCGCCAGCTTGTCGATCCCATGGGGGAACAGCCGCAGTGACCTCGGCGGATATCACCTGGTGTGGGCACGCGATTCCGTCGAATCGGCCCTCGCCCGCCTCGCCGTGGGCGACTCGCAAGCAGCTGATCGGACCCTGCGCTGGCTGTGCGCCACCCAACACGCCGATGGCCACTGGGGCCAGAACAGCTTTCCCGACGGAAGGCCATTCTGGACAGGCGTCCAACTCGACGAGGCTGCCCTTCCAATCATCTTGGCCGCTGCCCTGCGAGCCCCGACCAACGACGTTGAAGTGGTGCGGATGGTTCGACGGGCAGCACAGTTCCTGGTTACCAACGGTCCGTCCAGCCCTCAGGATCGGTGGGAGGAAAACCAGGGCACGAACGCCTTCACCATCGCCTCGGTGATAGCGGCACTCGTCGCAGCTGAGCGCTGGTTGCCAGCGCAAGACGCTGCGTATTGTCGTCTCGTCGCCGACTACTGGAATGTACGGATCGAGGACTGGCTTTACGCAGCTCGTGGCCAGCTCGGCGACCATCCGATCGGTGGCCACTATGTGAGGCTGGGCCGACTCGGAGCGGTCGCCGACGCTCGCGGCCGGATTGACGTTCGCAACAGGCCGGACACCCAGATCGATGCGGAGGATCTGATCGCTTGCGACTTCCTCGCCCTGGTTCGTTTCGGCCTCCGCTCGGCCGACGACCCGAAGATCGTCGACACTGTTGGTCTGATCGACCGTGTTCTCGCCACAGAGTTGCCCACGGGAATTGCCTACCGGCGCTACAACAACGACGGGTACGGAGAACACGCTGATGGCAGCCCCTTCGACGGGACCGGAATCGGACGGCCGTGGCCGCTGCTGGCGGGCGAGCGGGGCCACTACGCGCACCAGGCGGGTGACGACCCGGCCAAGTACCTCGACTCGATGGTCGCGATGACGGGCACCGGGCAACTACTGCCCGAACAGGTCTGGGACGCAGATGCCATCCCAGAGCGTGGCCTCGAACCAGGCCACCCCTCGGGGTCGGCCATGCCGCTGGCGTGGGCTCACGCGGAGCTGATCAAGCTGGCGACCTTCGCAAGGAGGGGACGCCCGATCGAGATGCTCGACGAGGTTGTCGATCGCTATGCGTCACACCCCGCAGCAGCCACCTGGGTCTGGCGTATCGACGCACCGTTTGCCAAGGTGCCCTCCGGCGTCGATGTTCTGATCGACCACCCGATGCCATTCTCGATTCGCCGGGGCGACGACGCCGTTGAAAGCGCTCTCGAAGCGATGGGCCGCCAAGGCCTGCGGGTAACAGCCATCAGTCTGCCACTGGAGGCCGACATGCTGGTCGACGGGGCTGTCATCGCCCACATCTCAATTGAGGGCTAGCGCCCGACGGGCTCAGCCGATCGGCCTCCAACGGTGCCCGTCGAGCAAGATCGAGTCAGCACTCGTGGGGCCGTCGCTGCCGCTCGGGTACGACTCGGCCCTTCCCGACCGCCACGCTTCCAGCACCGGGTCCAGCAGCCGCCAGGCCGCTGCGACCTCGTCGCAACGCAGGAATGGGGTGTGGTCACCTTCCAAAATATCCAGGAGCAGTTGTTCATACGCGCTAACCGTCTCCTCACCAGAGCCATAGTCGGCGTGAAGGCGGCTCGGTTCGGCCACCATCTCGAGGCCGGGTGCCTTGGTCTGCACCGTCAGGTCAATGCCTTCAGGATCGTTCAATCTCAACACCAACCAATTCGGCTCTGCCGTAGCGAGTGAAGTCTCGGCGAACAGCTGCGTCGGAGGCTCCCTGAATCGGTAGGCGATCTCGGACAGCTTTGACCCGAGCCGCTTTCCCGACCTCAGGTAGAACGGAACACCCTGCCAGCGCCAGTTGTCGACCTGCAGGCGAACAGCCGCAAAGGTCTCGGTGGTCGAGTTGGGTTCGATTCCGGGCTCTTCAAGGTAACTCGGGACGTCCACTCCGTCGATGACACCCGCCGAGTACTGTCCACGGGCGGCCCAGCCCGCCACCTGGGCATCAGGTCTCACCGAGCGCAGAACCTCGACCTTGTGGTCCCGCAAGATCTCGGCGTCCCACGCTGCTGGGGCATCCATGGCCGCTAGGCAAAAAAGCTGCATGAGGTGGTTCTGGATCATGTCGCGCATGGCGCCGATGCCGTCGTAGTAGCGATATCGGTCCTCGACGCCGAGCGTCTCGGCGACGGTGATCTGAACCTGATCGACGTGGGTGGCACACAACAGCGGTTCGATGACCCGGTTGGCAAACCGCAAAACGCTCAGGTTCTGGACCGTCTCCTTTCCGAGGAAGTGGTCGATCCGGAAGATCTGTTCCTCTGCCCAGAACTCGTGGAGTTCGGCTTCGAGCAGGGCCGCGCTCTCGCCGCTTGTGCCGAAGGGCTTCTCGACCACGAGGCGATGCTCTCCCGTTCTCGTGATTCCTGAGTCGGCGATGCCGCGCGCTGCCTTGGGAAATAGCCCAGGCGGCAGAGCCAGGTAGTAGACGTTCGAATCCGCCAACGAGGGTTCGAGCCCAGCCACGGCTTCGGGCGACAGATCCCCCTGGTAATAGGTGAACCGCTCCAGGAATCTCCGCTGCTCGGTAGGACCCAGGCCGAGACCGGCAACCGACTCGGCTACCGAGCCAACGAACCGATCGGAGCTCCATTTCTCCAAACCTGTCGCCGCGATCATCAGGTCGTCGAGGCGCTCCAAACCGTCGAGTCTGGCGAGAGCCGGGTAGAGCAGGCGGTGGGCGAGATCGCCCGTGGCTCCGAACACCACCATGGAGGTATTCACTTTGGCTCTCCTGTCTGTATGTAGTTGACACCCGAGGGTGTGTGCCGGCCCGAACCCTCGTCGCTCGTTTGGCGCATCGAAGTCATTCTCGGCCCAGCGAAACGCCCGGTGACTGACGAGCAGGCACCCATTCGATGACGCGATCAGGTCATACCGACCCTGGTTGGTGTGGTGGCAAGAGTCCGCCGGCACCTTCACAGAAAGGCTCAATGACACAGATGGGTCTTGGAGGCTCGGACGAATCAGCCGATCATTGGACCAGGAAGGTAGGAGCGAGATGACCGCAGCGCCGTCAACCCAGTCCAAGACGATCCGGGTAGTGATCGTCGACGATCACGACGTAGTGGCCCTCGGACTGCGGGCCCTTCTCGAGGACGAGGACGATATCGAGGTGCTGGATTGTGTCCACAGCGTCGCCGAGGCTGCCACTGCAGCCCGGAACCTGAACCCTGACGTGATACTCATGGACTATCGCCTGCCGGACGGCACAGGTGCCGATGCGACGAGGCAGGTCCGAGCAGCGCCTGCCCCTCCCACCGTGGTCATGGTCACCTCGGCCGCAGACCGTCGCGTGCTGAACGAGGCGCTCGAGGCAGGCTGCGCTGGCTTCGTCTCGAAGAACGCCGACAGGCAAGACCTCGTGTCGGCGGTCAGAGCTGCAGCCCACAACGACTCCTACTTCACGCGCGACATGTTGAACCATCTGGTGCACCTGAGGCGCTTCGACCAGATCGACAACCAAGAGTTGTCGTCACGAGAGTGCGATGTTCTCCAGCTGACCGCGAATGGACTCAACCCCGACGAGATCGCTAGCCGGCTCTACCTAAGCCCCCACACGGTCAAGAATCACCTGCGACATGCCATGTCAAAGCTGGACGCCCACACCAAACTCGACGCTGTGGTCAAGGCGATCCGGGCACGCTTGATATCGATCGACGAGGCGGGGTGACGGCGGTGCAGAGAGCGGTCCCTGCAGCCCACAGGGTGGTTCTGGCCGATGACGACGAGTTCGTCCGCCGGGCGCTATTAGACCTGCTGCTCGACAACCCGAACATCGAAGTCGTCGGCGACGCCGAAGACGGAGAAGCCGCTGCCTCGCTGTGCGCCGAACTTGACCCAGACGTGGCTGTTGTTGACGTCATGATGCCGGGCGGAGGGGTCGCCGCCGTAAGGGCAATCCTCGCAGTCTCGCCCACCACGAAGGTCATCGCGTTCACCGCCCACGCCGACCGACGCACGCGCGAACGACTGTTGGCCAGCGGCGCATCCGATGTCGTAGCCAAGGGCGGTGGACAAGACATCGCAGAGGTGATAGCGCGGGTAGCAACTAGCGGAATTTGAGCGGTGGTATGACCAGTCACCAAATTCGTTCCGAACTGCCAGCCCGGGCGGCCAAGTCTGTCGATGTAGATGTAGTGCGGCAGTTCGCGATTACAGCAACTGCATTGCTCGGCCGGCAGTCCCGGCACGTCCATCCCCGCCAGGTCCTCAACACCTTGTGCGAGCGCTACGTGCAGAGCACCGGCGCGCTCGGAGCGGTTCTGATGCTGGTCGCTCCCACCGACAACGTGCTCGAACACGTTGCCGGAGCGGGCCCGATGAACGACGCTCCCTCCATCGCAGACCTCGACATCAACTCATCAAACGACTGGTTCACGCAAACGTTCAGGTCCGGCCAGGCTCTGTTCGTCGACGACACGGCGGGTTGGGAACCCAAGTCGGCCGTCACGGAGAGGGCCCTGGAACGTGGGGTCACAGCCTGCTGGACGACACCGCTGGTCACCGTCGAAGGCGACATCATAGGCACATTCTCCGTGGGCTGGCCCGATGCTGTCGAGCCGGGAGACGACCAGCTATGGCTCTTCCAAGAATTCGCTCTTCTCGCCCAAGCCGTGGTGGACCGTCAGCAGTCGCACTGGCAGCGCATGGCGCTCATCGCCCACGAGCGCGAACGCATAGCTGGTGAACTGCATGACGACTCGGTTCAGGCGATGACTGCCGTTTCACTGCGATTGCAAAGGCTTCAAGCCAGGCTCGCAGAACACGAGCTGAGGCAATCCGTGGTCGAACTTCGCCACCAGGTCGACGAAGCGATCGAGCGGCTGCGCCACATGCTGTTCTCGCTGAGCTCCCCAACTCTCGAACAGGACGGCTTGGTGATCACCCTCGAGATCTACCTGGAGACCTACGTCGAGAAGGCTGGGCTTGCGTGGGAGTTACACGGAGACGAAGCCCTGAGGTTGCCCCACGATGTAGAGGCGCTGGCCTTTCGGCTCGCCCGAGGCGCGCTCATCAACGCCATCAAGCACGCTCGAGCGACCAAGGTGAGCGTGTCGGTCGACAGATCCGATGATGGCGGACTCGCTGTGGTCATCGCCGACGACGGTATTGGGTTCGAGACGGGCGAAATCACTGCCAAGGACAAGCCAGGCCATGTCGGGCTGACCTACGCCCAGTCACTCGCCCGAGCGGTCGGCGGCGCTTACGCCATCGATTCCATGCCGGGCAAAGGCACCACTGTGTCGTTCAGCATCCCAGGCTTCTGACCGGCCCGCGGATCGCCCCTGCCCGCGACCGACCAACACCCGCTGACCGACGACCAGA
>JAGQSP010000332.1:0-3675 GCA_020439485.1 Acidimicrobiales bacterium
TGCATCTCGCAGTGTGTACGGGTTCCCCAGTTGGGGGCCCGGCGCCTAATTCGCCAAATGATTCCGCTGTTGGCGTCTCGAATTGGCCGGAATGGCTGCTGACCTTCGCACCGGCGCGATGCCGTGCGATCTAGCGAGGAGGAAGGGCGCGATGCCTGGACCCCCACCCGACCCGAACGCCGTCAGGCGCAACAAGAAGACCCCGGGCGTAGAGCTTCCCGCGTGCGGTCGGCAGGGTGACCCGCCGCCGGTGCCGAAAGGCATCGACTTGTGGCCTGCGGGCGTGGAGATTTGGAGAGAGCTCTGGTCATTGCCGCAGGCGGTCGAGTGGGAGCGGATGCACGCTCATCGTGTCGTCGCCCGGTATTGCTCGATGTCGGACTCCGATGAGCCTGACTTGGCTGAGCTGCGCCAGCTCGAGGACCGTCTCGGTCTTAACCCGAAGGCGATGCGGGCGTTGATGTGGACGATCGGTGTCCCGGAGTCTGCTGAGGTCGCAGCTCAGACCGCGAAGTCGTCGCGCGAGCGCCGGTTGGAGCGCACCAGGAGGGGTGTCAGAGCGGTCGATCCCGCATCGGCGTAGGTGCCGTGGCGTGGCGCCGAGGAACCGGGAGAGTTCCCGACTCTCGGCTGGGAAATCATCGACTGGATCGAAGAGTTCTGTGTGATCCCCGACGGTGACCGTCGAGGCCAGCCGGTTCAGCTCACTGAGTCGCAGCAGGCCTGGTTCCTGCACCTCTATCGCCTCACTGAGACGGGTGACTGGTTTCACCCTCGTGGTGGGCAGCGTGTCCGGCCGCAGAAGGCCGGCAAATCGCCCGAAGCGGCGATGTATGTGTGCGTCGAAGCTGAGGGGCCGGCGCTTTTTGATGGTTGGGACGCCGACGGGGAACCGGTTGGCCGTCCGTGGGCGACACCCCACATCCAGCTGGCCGCAACGAGCGAAGACCAGGTCGGAAACACGTGGTCGGCGCTCGGCCCGATGATCGACCTCGGCCCACTCGCCGACATCATCCCGGATACGGGGCTGACACGCATCAAACTGCGCGGTGGCGGCCTCATCGAGCCGGTCACATCGAAAGCCCTGTCGAAGCTGGGCGCAAGAATCACTGCCGCGGTGTTCGACGAGACGGGCACGTGGACCGCGTCGAACGGCGGTCACGCTCTGGCCCGCACGATGCGCCGAGGCCTGGCCGGCATGAACGGCCGGGCGATCGAAACCACGAACGCGTGGAACCCGAACGAAGACTCGGTCGCGCAGCGCACATTCGAGCATCAGGTCGGCGTGTACTGCGATTTCCCGCAGACACCGAAAGGGTCGATCCACAACAAACGGGAACGGCGCCGCTGCCTGCGAGCCGCGTATGGCGACGCTGTCCACTCGAGAACGAACCCTGCCGGGTGGGTTGATCTCGACCGGATCGAAACCGAGATCGACGCCCTGGTGAAAGAGGGCTCGACCGATGACGCAGAACGGTTCTTCCTGAACCGGATCACCGTTTCGAACGAGACCGCGGTCAACATCAAGCATTGGGACCGCCAAGGCGACCCGAAATGGAAAGTCGCCCCGAAACGGCGGATCGTGATCGGTGTTGACGGCGCCAGGTTCCATGACTCGCTCGCGATCGTCGCCACGGACGTGAACCACAACTTTCAGTGGCCGATCGGGATCTGGGAACGCCCACCGGACGCCGACGACGACTACGAGCACCCGTTCGACGAGATCGACGCCACATTCGCCCACGCGATGGACACGTGGGATGTGTGGCGGGTGTACATCGACCCGCAGTACATCAGCGAACTGGTCGCCGACTGGCAGGGCACCTACGGAGAGAAACGGGTGATCAAGTGGCTCACCCACCGGACCCGGCCAGCGGCGTTCATGGTCCGCTCCTATGTCGAGGCGATCACCTCGAAAACGTTGATCCATGACGACGACCCGGTGATGCGCCGCCACATCGCGCAGACCCGCCGCAAGGTCACCAAGATCCGAGATGACAACGGCCGACCGCTGTACATCGTCCAAAAAGACGGCCCGAACTCGCCACGGTCGATTGACGCGTTCATGGCCGGCGCCCTGTCGTGGGAAGCACGAACCGACTGCATCGCCGCCGGCGAACAGACACCCAAGAACCGCAGCGGCGCCTTCTCGACCGGTGGCCGCCGATAAACCCCGAGGGAGGTCATCTGATGGCATCGCCTGAACCTTTCTCACCGGTCTGGTGGGTGAACCGGCTGTGTGAACGACTGATCACCGACCAGAAGCACATGATCCGCATGTGGGACTACTACCGGGGCGCCCATCCGCTCCCGTTCGTGCCCCGCGACCTCGAGCTGCCGTACCGCGAAATGTTGGCCCGGTCGAGGTCGAACTTCTGTCGGCGTGTGATCGATGCCCCTGTCGAGCGGCTCCGAGTTTCGGGGTTCCGGCTGTCGGCCGATTCGACCGATGTTGAGGATCGGGAGTCGTGGCGTCTGTGGCAGGCCAACAAGCTCGATCTCGGCCTGCAGGCGGCGTTGCCGCTGATCCAGTCGCACGGCCGCGCCTACATTTCGGTGTTCCGGGCAGGGAACGAACCTCGGATCAAGTTCGAGTCGGCGTTGCATGTCATCACCGAACCCGACCCCGACGATCTGACCGCCTCCGCGGCGGCTCTGAAGGTCTGGTACGACGACACCAGCCAGGTCACCAGAGCCCGCCTGTACCTGCCGGGCAGCGAACACCGGTACAAGTCCAAGATCGGGCTGATCCTCGGTGTCGCGCACGCACACTGGGAACCTGACGCCGATCAAGGCCCCGCTGAACAGACCTTTGACAGCCGGACGGTGCCGTTCTGGCGGATCGCGAACCGGATCACGACTGACAGCCCTGGGGCGTCCGAGCTCGACGACTTGTGGCCGACACAGGACCGGATCAACAAGACCCTGTTCGACCGGCTGCTGGCGTCTGAGACGTCGTCGTTCCGGCAGAAATGGGCGACCGGTATCCAGGTCGAACGCGACGAATACGGCAACCCGAAAGACCCGTTCGAGTCCGGTCTGGATCGCATGTTCATGGACCCGAACCCTGACACGAAGTTCGGGACGTTCGAAGCGACCGACCTGAAGCAGTTCATCTCCGCGGTCGAGCAAGATGTCGTGCATCTGGCCGTGCAGTCGTCGACGCCACGCCACTACCTGATCGAGCAGGGCCAGTCCCCGTCGGGTGACGCGATGCGCTCAGCCGAGGCCGGTCTCATCGCGAAGGTGCGCCGGATGCAGACCGAGATGTCTGAACCGATCGAAGCTGCGATGCGTTACGCCCGCAGCATCACTCTGCCAGCAACCGGGCAGGCCGAACCGGTCGATTCGGAGCTGGTCTGGTCGGACCCCGAGTACCGGTCAGAGGGCGAGAAGGTCGACGCTTTGGTGAAGCTGGGCACGCTCGGTGTGCCACCGGAGAAGCTGTGGGAGCTGTACGGGTTCTCGCCCCAGGAGATCGCCCGGATGCAGTCCACGCAGCAGGCTTCGGCGCTACTGGCCGGGCTGCTCCCGGCACCGACCCCGGCGCAAGATGACTCTGCCGTCGCCTAGCCGCCTCGCCGTCTACGAGCGGCAACAGTTCGGCCGTATCCGGGCCGAAACGGTCCGACGGCTGCTCGCCTTGTGGGCGTCGATTGAACGGATCGACGATCG
>JAGQSP010000332.1:3724-10655 GCA_020439485.1 Acidimicrobiales bacterium
GACGCCGTGGAACGCACAGCGAACGGCTACCTCGACGCCTGGGGCCAAGCGAACGGGCTGCAGGTCGGGGAAGCAACCGGGATCACCGTCGGCCGTCCCGCATCACTCGAGCAGACGCTACGCCGCCCCTACGTGACCACCTGGACAGCGCTCGCCAGAGGGACCGCACCACAGATCGCACGCCAACAAGGCGCCCAGCGGGCACGCCAGATCTTCGAAACCGATCTACAGATCGCACGCCGGGAAACCCTGAACCGTCGAATCGCCCAATCAGGCGAACGGATCGTCGGCTACAGGCGGGTGCTCGGCCCCGGCGAGAACTGCGGGCTGTGCATCGTCGCCTCAACCCAGCGATACCACCGCGACGACCTGATGCCGATCCACTCGTCATGCGGATGCGGGATCGAACCCCTCATCGGGACCCGCACCCCACCTCGCGTGCTCGACCGGGACCTGTTGAAAGCGACCCGAACAGCGCTCGACGGTGACCCGTACACCCGATCGAACCTGTCAAGGCTCCGCCTTGACCCCGAAGATCTCCCAACCGTCGAGGTGCGACACCACGGCGAGCTGGGACCGGTGCTGACAGACAGCCGGCACCAACACACGTCGCCAAGCGATTTGGCGGCCTAACACCAGGAGACCCATCCGCGATGGATGACCCGACCACCACCGACCCCACCCCTACCGACCCTGCAACGGACACCGACCCGGCAGGCCCGCCCGCAGCGGACCCCGAAGGGCTCGGCGACGCCGGCAAACGAGCGCTCGACGCCGAACGGGCAGCAGCAAAGGCCGCGAAGGCCGAAGCCGCTGACCTGAAACGGCGTCTCGCGGAACTCGAGAAGCAGCAGATGTCGGACCAGGAGAAGGCCATAGCTGATGCGCGCGAAAGCGCAGCAGAAGAGGTCCGGGCCGAGATGGCGGCCGAACTGCGAACCGAACGCCTCAAGAACGCTGTGCTCACAGCGGCAGGCCGGTTCACGAACCCCGAGGACGCTCTACGCCTCGCCGACCTAGACGGAGTCGACCCGACCGACAGCGCCGCCGTGCGGGCCGCGGTCGATCAGCTCGCCGAAGCCCGCCCCTACCTGCTCGCGACCCCCACCGTCCCAACGGTGGACCCGCCAGGCACACCAGGGACAAACGGGCCACCCGCGACTGGTGACATCGACCCGTCAGAGATGACCGACGAACAGCTGAGAGCCCTCACATCCAACACATGGGAAGCGTCACACCGCTAGCCCCGAATCCCGGATAGGAGCCCACAGTGGCCAACCAGATCATCACCCCAACCCTGATCGCCGCTCAGGCGCTCGAGAACCTGTACCAGCAGACCATCCTGGCCCAGCTCGTTCACCGCGACCTTGACCGCGAGTTCGCTCCCGGCCGTGGCGCAACGGTGAACATGAAGGTCCCGGCGTCGTTCACCGCCCAGGACTACAACCGCACCACCCGCACCATCACCCTGCAGGACGCCACCGAGCGCAAGCTCCCCGTGGTCGTCGACCGCATCAAGGACGTTTCCTTCGAGGTCACCTCCGAAGAGCTGGCGATGGACATCGTCGATTTCAACACGCAGCTGTTGATGCCGGCGACCGAAGCGATCGCTCAGGCGATCGACGCGACCATCGCCGCCGAACTGCTCGCAGCGTCCACCCAGGCCGCTGTCGCCGCATCCGGCGAGACCGCTGGCACCGCCGCCGGTGGCGGCAAGATCGGCGCCGGCGCTGCAGGATCGGCGATGACCGACCCGCTGCTGCTGCGCACGGCTCGCAAGGTCCTCAACCAGGCAGCCGTTCCGATGACCGGCCGGGCCGCGGTGTACAGCCACGAAGCCGAGGCCGGGGTGCTTGGCGACGAGCATCTCGTCGACAACAGCCGGTCAGGTTCGAACGCTGCGCTGCGCGAGGGCACCGTTGGCCGCCTCTACGGGTTCGACGGCTACCACTCGGGCAACCTCGCCGATGACGCCTCCCTGGCGTTCTGGCGCGACGCCTACGCCCTCATCATGCGCCCCATGCCGGTCCCGAAGTCGGTGAACGGCCGCTCGATCGCCCGTGACGGTTTCGCGGTGCGTGTCACCCAGTCGTGGGACCAGGGCCGCAAGGCCGAGGTCTGCTCGGTCGACGTCCTGTTCGGCACCAAGGTGCTGCGCCCCGAAGCGATCACCAACATCGTCGCCTCGGCCTGACCCAACCACGGCTAGCAGGGGGCCGGCAGGTCGGCCCCCTGCGCCGAACAACGAAAGGGGCTCCTGATGGGCCAGAAGTACTACAAGAACACCAACACCGGGATCGTGTTCCGGGCAGACGACACGTCCGAACTCGTCGGCCGTGACTACATCGTCGAATGGGACCCGAACGCCGGCGAACCAAGCGAGGTCGTCATCGGCGGATCGGGCTCGATCGTCGTGCCTGCCCCCGCTGGCGGGGAATCCGACGGGCCGACCCCACGGTCAGCGACCGATGACCCGCTCGCCGGGAACGCCGATGACGTCATCGCCACCATCGGCGAGATCGACGACGTCGACGAACTCGCTGACCTCCAGGAGGCTGAGACTGCAGGCAAGAACCGCAAGACCGTTCTCGCCGCGATCTCGGCCAGGGTCGACGAACTCGCCGACCCCGGCGACGACTGAGAAGGACCTGACCGATGAGCCTTGTCACGGTGATCGACCTCGAGAACAGGATGCTCACCAGCCTCGACAACGATCGCGCCCAGGCAGCGATCGATGAGGCCGAAGCTGACGTCGCCGAGGTGCTACGCCGCCGACTCGAGGTCGTCACCGAGACATGGACCATCAACGGCACACACGCCACCCGGATAGCAGTCCCGGCCGGGACAGTGTCTGTCGGATCGGTCACCATCGACGGGGCAGAAGTCGACGCCGACCTGGTCGCAGGCCGCCACCTGTACCGGGCCGACGGCTTCGGCGGCCGGGACGCCACCGTGCAACTCGTCGACCTGGTGTACGGGTGGACATCGATGACTCTGCCGATCGTTGTGCGCCGAATCATCATGAACGCCGCTGCCCGCTACTACGGCGCCAACGGCGCCGCCCCAGCACCACAGGTGCGACAGGAAGCGATCGGGTCAGCGTCGTTCACCTACGTCGTCTCGGATCTCGAAGCGCTCACCGTTGGCGGGCTCACCGGAGGCGACCGGATCCGCCTCGAGAAATCCGGCTACATGCTCGGCCACGGCCCCCACACTTCCCGCACAACCGACCTGGCAGCCGGTGTCACCGTCGACCGGGTGTACGTCCAGCCATGACCTCGATCGGCCGTCTGATGAATCTGCCGATCACGATCGTTCGCCGGGCAGCGGGCGGGGTGGACCAGTACGGCGACGACACCGTCACCGAGACCACGTCGGTCGTGTACGGCCATTTCGAGCAGACCGGCGCGACCGAAACCGATTCCGACAACATCGCCCGCCTCAACGGGCGGGTGTGGCTCCCTGCCGGCACCACGATCGGCCCAGCAGACCAGATCACCGTCCACGGCGACACCTGGGAAATCGACGGCCAACCAGCCGTCTG
Source organism: Acidimicrobiales bacterium (assembly GCA_020439485.1). Classification (GTDB taxonomy): domain Bacteria; phylum Actinomycetota; class Acidimicrobiia; order Acidimicrobiales; family Poriferisodalaceae; genus JAAETH01. The sequence continues at coordinate 7,269 of JAGQSP010000332.1, forward strand.
GACCGACCCGAGAACCGGCGCGGCAGACCACATCGAGGCCAGAACGGTCAGATCACAATGAGCAACGCCGCCTATATCGACCTCGACTGGGACGCTTTCAAACAGCTCGCCCGCCACCGAGACGTCCAAGCCGCAGTGCTCGAGATCTGCGACGCGATCGCTGACCGCGCCGCAGACAACAGCACATCGGACCGGTTCGGACGTGCTCTCGACACCGATGTCGGACATGAGGGCTGGGAAACGATCGGCGAGGTCACCGTCGACCTGTTCTGGGCGCACATCGAAGAGTTCGGAACAGCGACCCGTCCCCCCGCTGCGCCGCTACGCCGCGCCGCCGACCAGCTCGGGCTCGACATCGAATGACACCCGAGAGAGTGGCCCGCCTCGACGAGCTTCGCAGCCGGATCGCCGCAGTCGTGGACGACTTCGAGGATCTGTTCAACCCGGTCGTCGACCAGGCCACCTACGGAACCTATTCCGAGGACTGGGACTCTGAAGACGACTTCGAGCACGGTCAGATCGTTGGGTGGGCGCTGACTGTTGAGTTCTGGTCTGCGATGGCGCCAGGGAACGCGTCGAGCTCGTCGATGTCGGTAGCACCACGGATGCAGCCCCCGCTCTACACCAAAGGCCTATTCGCTGAAGCGGCCGAGAGGTATTGACCCCAGTTCTGTGCGGGGCTGGTAGCCGGCCCTCCCAGTGTCTTGCCGTTGATGGCGGGCCTGCCCACCCCTTTCTGTTGTTCGCTTGCGGCAGAGGCACGGGTCACACAAGGCACCGCCCCAGCCCCGCACAACACCCGACTGCAGGGAGGTTGCGATGTTTCCTGATGTCGAACTGAACCTGCGGAACATTCTCGCCAACGTCTCCTTCGTGTCCGATCTGCTCGCACCTGACGGGCGGGTGTTCACCGAATGGCCCCAGACGAAGCCCGACCGGGCGATACGTGTGCGCCGTCTCGGTGGCAGCCCCAGAGGCCGGCCAGGACACATCGACCGGGCACTCGTCCAGATCGACGTGTACGCCGGATCGAAGACAGCGACGTTCGAGCTCGCTCGGGCGGTTGCCACGGTGCTGATCCACTATTCGCTCCCCGCCACAGACGGGGTTATCAGCGACATTGCTGTCGCTTCCGTGATCGACAGTCCAGACCCGGACTTCGAGCCCCCAAGACCGCGGTACGTGCTCACGGCCACGGTCACTCAACACCCCTAGCGACAGGAGACCCCCATGTCGAAGGACCCCACCGAACTTGTTGTCGCCGGCACCGGCACCGTATGGGTGCACGACCTTGGCGAAGCGCTCCCGGCCGAACTGTCGACCGATCTCGCCGCGGCGGGCTGGACCGATGTCGGCTACACCACCGAAGACGGTGTGATGCTGGCCGCGACGAAGGAAACGCAGGAGATCAGGGCGTGGCAGTCGAAGTACCCGATCCGTCGGATCGTGGACGCCGCCGAAGCTCGCATCGAGTTCAAGTTGCAGCAGTGGAACGAGGTGACTCTGCCGATGGCGTTCGGTGGCGGCACGATCGCCGACACTCCGACCGGTGGCGGGCTGAAGCAGTACAACATTCCGGTCGATCAGCAGGTCGTCTACAAGGCCGCGGTGCTCGAGATCGTTGACGGCGCCGCGGTATGGCGTGTCTGTTTCGACCGTGTCGCTGTGACCGGATCGGGCGAAACACAGTTCACGCGCACCGCTGAGGCCGGTCTCCCGATGACGCTCACCGCTGAACCTGCCTCGGGTGCGGCAACGTCGCTCGGCAAGATCCTCGCGCCTTCCGGCGCGCTCGGCTGATGGCGGTAATCGATCTCGACAAGGCCAGGGCGGCACGGCGCGAAGCCCGCACCGAAGCCGGCAAAGATTCCACCCAGATCCAGTTGGGCGGCCAGCTGTTCACCCTGGTCGACGAACTGCCGTACGAAGCGGTCGACATTTTCGGCGGCTCCAACGGCCCACCCTCGATGGCTGGTCTTGCTGCGCTGATCCTCGCCGATCTCGACGACGTCGACCGGTTCACAGCGACCCGCCCGACCCTGCCCGACGTCGAAGAGATCATGTCGGCCGTGTTCGGGGTCAGCCTGGGGGAATAGCCGCCCTCGCCGATCTGCTGTCACGGTTCCCGTGGCAGATCGAAGCCGACCTGTGGCGCTGCTATCGGGTCCGGCTCGGCGATCTCGGTGTTCGACGGCTCGCCATGTTCGTCGCCGGGCTCCTGCGGCCTGACACGGCGCTGTTCGTGGCGGTGCAAGCGTCGAGACAGACCGCCGAGGGTGCCCGACCCCCAACCCAACCCCAACCGGCCACACCGTCGCCGAACAGGGTGACGTTGCGCCCGTCGACTGATGACCCGTCCGCTCTGATCGCAATGCTCGGAGGTGCCCAATGACCGATATTGGGACGCTGCGACTGCCAGTCAAGATCGACTGGAACAAGGTCGCCACCGACGCTGAGCGGGACGCGAAACGCCAAGACGGCAAGATGGACGGCATCGGCCGGGGCTGGGGCCGCAAACTCGCAGCCGGGCTCGCCACCACGTTCGCCGTGTCGAAGGTGATCGATATCGGCGGGGATCTGATCGGTCTGGGCCGCGAGGTCGAACTGCTCGACAGTCGTATCTCGACGATCTTCGGTGACAGCGAAGCGTCCGTGCGGGCGTGGGCCGACTCGATAAACGAAAAGCTCGGGATGACCGAAACCGGGGTGGCCGGGCTGGCCGCGTCGACCGGTGACCTGCTCAAACCGATGGGCATGACCGCCGCCGAGGCCGCGAACACGTCCCAGCAGGTCGTCGATCTGGCCGGCGCGTTGGCGGGCTGGTCCGATCAGGTCGAATCGACCGAGCAGGCCAACGAGATCCTCACAAAGGCTCTGTTGGGTGAGCGTGACGGGTTGCAGTCGCTCGGCCTGAAGATCTCCGACGCCGACGTGAAAGCCCGCCTCGCAGCCAAAGGCCAGGCCGACCTGACCGGCGAAGCGCTACGCCAGGCCACCGCCCTCGCGACGCTCGAACTGGCCCAGGAGCAGTCCACGGACGCGTTGACCGCCTGGAACGACGGCACCCTCGCCTCGATCCAGGCCGAGAACACCGCCATCGCCAAGAAGAAAGAGATCCAAGAGGCGATCGCGCGGAAGCTGATGCCCGCCTACGAGGCCACTCTCACATGGATCGTGGACAAGGCCATCCCGGCGATCGAGGACTTCTGGCCGAAGGTCGTGAACGCCTGGAACCTGATCATCGACAAGGTCAAAGAGGTCATCGCCTGGTATCAGGACAACCTCGCCCCCAAGGTCGAAGAGGCGATGGCCAACATCCGCGACACCATCGACGGTGTCGTCAAGGTGATCCAGGCCCTGTGGGACAGGTTCGGCGACCACATCCTC
>JAGQSP010000333.1 GCA_020439485.1 Acidimicrobiales bacterium
CGAGACCGAACTGCAGGAGATGGTGCGGTCGACCGGGTTCTACAAGAACAAGGCCCGAAGCCTGTTGGGAATGGCCAGGGCGTTGCTCGACAACCATGGGGGAGAGGTGCCCACCGGCATCGACGAACTGGCGGCTCTGCCCGGAGTTGGGCGCAAGACGGGCAATCTGATCCGCACGGTGTCGTTCGATCTTCCGGGCTTGCCCGTCGACACCCACGTGAGGCGAGTGGCTCAGAGACTGGGGCTGACCACCTTGCAGGATCCCGACAAGATCGAAGCCGAACTCAACCCGATGGTGCCGGTGGGCGAGCGGGGAGACTTCGCGCTGCGGCTCATCTTGCACGGACGCCGAGTGTGTTTTGCCAAGAAACCGGCCTGTGACGACTGCGTCCTGAACGACTTCTGCCCAAGCGCTTTCGCGTCACCGTAGAGAGCGCGACGCCTTGTCCAGGCGTCGAATCGCCATACGCAGGGCTCTGTCGACCTCGTAGAGCTCGGCGGCGATGTCTTCCTTGTCGGTGTCGACCATCGAGTCGGCGGCCACGGTCACCCGATTGCGCAGTTCGTCGAGCAAAGTCGAGATCGATCCGAGTTCTGCGCTGGAGGTGGACACCCGGGCATTGTTACACGCCTTGGTGACAGCAGCTCCTACGACTACTCTGAGTTCATGAAACGGTGGGTGCTAGCACTGTGCGTGGTGGTCGGTCTTCTCGCTCTGGGGCCAGGCCTCACAACTGGTGCTGCCGCAGGCGACCAGCCTGTAACACTGGCCGAGCTGGATCGGTGTGGCGACTATTGGCCCGAGGCCCAGCTGGTCGACGAGGCCTCGCCCGACCCTTTGTTGCAGCAGATTCAGCGCACCCGTGCCGAGGTGGGCTACAGCCACGCTGAGGCCGAGGTGTGGGCCGGCGTGGTCGAGAACCGCTATGTCCCAGGTTTCGGGGCGTTCACTCCGGCAGAGGAATCACAGATGTCGGTCGTGCAGAACGTCGGTGAAACACCGTTCTCGATCGCACAAGCGGTGGGCGTGCCGTTCATCGGCCGCATCGATCGGCTGCGAGACCGCATCGTTATCGACGTGGAGACCGAGACCCAGCGGGCGGCGTATCTCGCCGAGCTCGAGCGCCGGGTCGGCGTCGGCGCGGTCAGTCGCAACCTGGCCGACCGCTTCGAGGTCGTCGCCTCCGGTACCCCATGGGCCCGACTCGAGGCCGAACACGATCTCTTGTCGTCGCGGTTCAGTCAACTCGTCGATCTGGGCGTATGGGGGATGAGCCCCGCAAACGCGGCGCACGACAAGGCGATCATCGAGATCTATCAGTCGAACTTCGACGCGAACTCAGCGGTCGACATCTCGGCGATCTTCGACGGGGTCGACACCAACTATGTGTGCTTGGGTGTGGCGCCCAATCCCGAGCCGGAACCACCTCAGCCCTCGGGTGATGGATGGACTGTGGTGGGCGAGGTCTTCCCCGATCCCGGCTACAACGGCGCAGGTGATGGGCTCATCGAGGTTTATGGCACCCCTGCCCATCTGGCGGACGCCTGGCGATTCGGTGGCCAACCAACACAGTTCGACCCAATGACGCAGTTCGCGGTCGTCGTAACAACCGGCGTGGGCGGTTGCCCCGAGACCAACTTGACCTCGGTCGAGGAGACCTTCGACGGGCTCCATTTCGAGTTCACCAACTATCCGCAAGCGCCCGTGTGCACCGCCCAGGGGAGCCGCTACTCCTTCGCCGTGCTGATCGAACGCCGATTGGTCGGCGCGGGCCCCGTGGTGTTGCGCACCGAGCGCGGCTACCCCGCGATTGGGCTGGTTGCTGAGCCAGGCCAGGCAGTGCGGCCGGTCGAATTGGTCGGCGCTCAGCCTCACGACGCCGCGATCATCCCGATCTCAGACCGGACCCTCCGGCCAGGAGGCGGCACATGGTGGGTGGATCGCGGTGGCGGCGTCTATTCCATGGGCGGGGCGCCGTACCTCGGGGGCATGGGTGGAATCATCATCGACGAGCCGGTTGTGGCCGTCGTCGCCACGCCGACGGGTCGCGGCTACTGGTTGTTCGCTGAAGACGGGGGAGTGTTCGCGTTCGGCGACGCCCCATTCCTCGGATCGATCCCGGGTGTCTTGGCGCCGGGTACTCGGCTGGCCAGCCCCATCGTCGACGCAGCGGCCACGCCGACCGGTCGCGGGTACTGGATGGCGGCCTCCGATGGCGGGGTGTTCGCCTTCGGCGATGCCGCATATTTCGGGTCGGTTCCTGGTGTTTTGCCGGCGGGTTCGACGGCCGAGATCACAGGGTTTGGTGCCACGCCGGACGGCAACGGATATCTGTTGACCACCAGCGACGGTGCCTTGTTCAACTTCGGATCGGTTGACCTGGCCCTAGGTGGGGCGGCGGTCAGCGAGGTCGACGATGTGATCGTCGACAACGGGGGCGAGGGCGTGCGGCTCGTCGTTGGCTTCGGCGCCGTCGATCTGGGCCCGGCAACCGGCCTCGCACATCCTGGCGAGTCGATGCTGGCCTTCTGCCCGCCCGGGCTTCGGAGGCAAGGCGGCGGCCCGGGCTCGACCGAGTTGACCACCATCACCCCGTTCGGTTGGTCGCCGGCCGCCGACCCCGATGCCGAGCTGAGGTCTCGGCCGGCGCTGGCTGACGGCATCTGGCTGCAGGTCGACAACGTGTACACCGACCCGATCCGGGGGCGCCAGGTCTGGATAGATCACACCGTGTCCGGTTTCGAGGTCGATGGCTATACCCGTTGCGTCGCCTGACACCCTCGGGCCGAGGTGGCGTCCCTCGGCGCCCCTCTAGGGGCGCCGGGGACAGACACTTCGGTTCGCGGTGGGGTGGGAAAAGGCGGTCTGGGGTGACGAGGCAGGGCGATACGATCGACCTTCGTGTTGAGGCGCCTCGATCTGCGTGGAAAAACCGGCGACCTGGCGGCTCTGTTGCCTCGTCCCGATCTGTCGATCGACGCGCCCACCAACGCTGTGCGCAACCTCCTCGACGAGGTAGCCACCCGCGGTGACGAAGCCGTCAGAGAGCTGACGGCCCGCTTCGATGGGGTCGACATAGACGACCTGCGGGTGCCCGTGGCCGATATCGAGGCTGCCGCCAGCAGGCTCGACCCCGCGTTGCTCGACGCCTTGAGGCTGGCTCACGACCGCATCCTCGAGTTTCATCGTCACGAGGCCGCATCCAGCCACCGCGTCGACAGCGGCGGTATCGCGATCGAATCGATACCCCAGCCGGTGGAGCGTGCGGGCGTGTATGTGCCGGGCGGCCTGGCCGCCTATCCGTCGACGGTTCTGATGACCGTGCTGCCCGCTCGGGCCGCGGGTGTGAACGACATTGTTGTTTGCACCCCGCCCAAACCCGACGGGTCGGTGCTGGACGTCGTCCTTGCCGCCGCCCACCTGTGCGGCGTAACCGAGGTGTTGCGCATCGGCGGCGTGCAAGCGGTTGGCGCCATGGCATATGGCACCCAATCGGTGCGGCCGGTCGACGTCATCGCCGGCCCCGGCAACATTTGGGTGGCGACAGCAAAACAAGAGGTGGCAGGGCGTGTTGGTATCGCGTCTGCCTTCGCCGGCCCCAGCGAGATCGTGGTGGTGGCCGACGCCAGCACACCGGCAACCAGCGCTGCGGTCGACGTCGTGTTGCAAGCCGAACACGGCCCAGGCGGCCGAGCCTGGCTGGTGACATGGGACGAGGCCCATGCCGATGCCGTCGACGAGGCCATCGCCCGCATAGTCGACATGTCTCCGCGCCGAGACGAAACCCTTGCGACCCTCGAATCCGATGGCTGGATATGCCTGGTCGACGGCCCGCAACAGGCCATCGAAGTCAGCGACGGCGTGGCTCCCGAGCACCTCCAGCTGATGTGCGAGAACGCCTCGGCCTTGGCCCGCACCGTCAAGCACGCAGGAGCCGTCTTTGTCGGCCCGTGGGGTCCGGCGTCGATCGGCGACTATGTCGCCGGGCCGTCCCACGTATTGCCCACGGCCGGCACCGCCAGGTTCTCGGGTGCTCTGACGGTCGACGATTTCCAGAAGCGCATGCACATCATCGAGGTGTCCAAGCAGGGTTTCGACGCCGTTGCGCCCGCCGTGGTGGCCCTGGCCCAAGCCGAGGGACTGTGGGCCCACGCCGCATCGGTTTCGCAGCGCCAGCGCTGGGCGCAGGAGGGTCTGCAGTGAACCCACGCCCAGAGCTGGTACGCCCCGATCT
>JAGQSP010000032.1 GCA_020439485.1 Acidimicrobiales bacterium
TCATTGCGATATCGCTGCCCGCGGGCCTCTATGCCGTGGTCGAGTCCGATACCCGAACAGCGTTTGGGGCACTTGCCGTCGCAGGCCTGGTCGCCGCGTTCGACCGGGCCCCCATGCCGTTGATCGTCGCCGGGTTCGTGGCGGCGGTGCTGGTGTACCCGCAGGTGGATCTGGCCGATGCCACCAGCGCCGTCAGACGTGACAGCACCGAGCAACTGTCCGAGCTCAATGGCCGCACCCCCATCTGGCGGCTTTCGTTCAACGCGATCGAGCAAGATCCTTTGACTGGTGCTGGCCTGGCGTCGGGCGAACCCCAGATACGTGCGGCCGCCCACGGCGAAGGCATCGCCGTGTTCAGCGCAAGCTCGCACAATCATGCGATCGAGATAGCCCGCGAGCTCGGGTTGGTGGGCCTGGGGTTGGCCTTGGTGGCCCTGGTCAGGGCCGCGCCATGGAAGAGCCGTCGCCTGCGGCCGTTGCTCGCCTATCTGTTGGTGATGTCGGTCACCATGCCCACGTCGGGGCTACCCGGCTTGATAACCGCTGCATGGTTCGTGGTGATCGCAACAGGGTCCACGAGTTCACCCGGAGTTCACTCGACCGCGCTGGGCGAGGGTCGACAGGAGTCTGTAGGTTCAATCCGAGGCACCGATGGACGACGACTTCCCCTACATCAACCGTGAGCTGAGCTGGCTCGACTTCAACGATCGCGTGCTGGCGATCGCCGACGACGAAACGGTTCCTCTGCTAGAGCGCGCCAAGTTCTTGGCGATTCACAGCTCCAACCTCGACGAGTTCTTTCAGGTGCGCGTTGCCGGCGTGGTCAACCAATTGGCCGCGGGCGTAGGCAAGCTGGCACCCGACGCCATGAATCGTTCGCAGATCCTGGCCGGCATTCGCGAGAAGGTGCAGCAGCAGCACGAGCGTGCCGAGCGCATCTTCCACACCGAGCTGGTTCCGGCGCTTGCCACCGAGGGCATCGCTTACAGCAACTGGCAGAGCCTCGACGACGACGACCGCGAATTTCTCGACGTCATGTTCCGCGACCGGATGTTCCCGGTGCTGACGCCGCTGGCCGTAGACCCGGCCCACCCGTTTCCCTACATCTCCAACAAGTCGCTGAACCTGGCCGTGTTCCTTCGCCATCCCGAGGGTGGCGCCTTGCAGTTCGCCAGGGTGAAGGTTCCGCCCATCCTCCCCCGCTTCGTCGTGATGCCAGACGGCGAGCGGTTCGTGCCGCTCGAGCAGGTCATCGCCGTACATCTGGGCGAGCTGTTCCCCGGCATGGATGTGGTCAGCCACGTGCCGTTCCGCGTCACCCGCGATACCGACATCGAGATCGACGACGACACCGCCGCCGACTTGATGGAAGAGATCGAGAGCCAGCTCGCCCGCCGTCGTTTCGGCGGCGCCGTGCGCCTCGAGGTCGAACAACACGTCGAGGACGAGGCGCTCGAGTTGCTGCAGCGCGAGCTGCGCATAGACCCCCAGCACATCTACCTACTCGACGGCCCACTCGACATGACCGGCCTGTGGTCGCTGTACAACCTCGATCGTCCCGAGCTCAAGTACGAGACCTACACCCCGCAAATTCCCCCCGCCTTCTTGCGGGCCCGCGCCGCGGGCCGCTCCATCTGGGCGACCCTTCGCGACCAGGACGTGCTGGTTCACCACCCCTACGAGTCGTTCGTGTCCTCGGTAGAAGAGTTCGTGGCCCGCGCAGCCAAAGACCCCTGGACGTTGGCCATCAAGATGACGCTCTATCGCACCGCGTCCGATTCGACCATCGTCGACTCGTTGATAGAGGCCGCCCAGGCCGGCAAGCAGGTGGTGGTGCTGGTCGAGCTGAAGGCCCGCTTCGACGAAGAGGCCAACATCGGTTTCGCCAGACGCCTCGAGCGCGCTGGTGTGCACGTGGCCTATGGCCTCGTGGGTCTAAAGACCCACAGCAAGACGGCCCTGGTTGTGCGCCAGGAGGGCGACACCATCCGCCGCTATGGCCACATCGGTACCGGCAACTACAACGCCCAGACCGCGCGTATCTACGAAGACCTGGGCGTGTTCACCTCCGACCCCGAAGTCGGCGCAGACCTGACCTATCTGTTCAACTCGCTCACTGGATACAGCGCAGACGACAAGTTCAACCGTCTGGTCATCGCGCCCCAAAGCGTTCGCCCCGCCATCCTCGAGCTGATCGACATCGAGAGCCACTACGACGATGGCCACATCGTCATGAAGATGAACTCGCTGGTCGATCCCGAGATCATCCAGGCGTTGTACGAGGCCAGCCGCCGCGGCACGCGCGTCGATCTGATAGTGCGTGGCATCTGCTGCTTGGTGCCAGACATCGAAGGGGTGTCCGAGAACATCAATGTGGTCAGCATCGTCGGCCGCTACCTGGAACACAGCCGCATCTATCGCTTCGGGTCGGCGGCCCGTGGCTATCACCATCTGATCGGTTCGGCCGACATGATGCAGCGCAACCTCGACGGCCGCGTCGAGTGTTTGGCCCCGGTCAGCTCGCCCAACGATGTCGACCGGCTGAACCGCATGATCGACCTCTATCTCGACGAGGACGCCATCGCGTGGCATCTCGATAACGAGGGTGTGTGGAGCCTGCACCGCGACGAGCACAGCTTCGACGTGCAGGAAGCGATGGAGCAGGGTGCCGCTGCGGCCTACCTGTACGGCCGCCAGGAGACCATCTGACCCGGGCGGCTATTCGCCACCGCCGCCATACGAGTAGCCATAGCCGTAGTACGACTCGGCTTTCTCGGTCGAGTGTGTGGTGACTATTCCGGCCAGGCGCACGCCGGCTTGTTCGCACTGGATCAGGGCGTTGTCGAGCTCGCGACGGCTGGTCTTGCCCATGCGTACGACCAGGATGGCCACGTCGGCTTCCTTGGCAAGCACCAGCGCGTCGCTGACGGCCAGTGCGGGCGGGCAGTCGACCACCACGGTGTTCCAGCTGGTTTCGAGCTTGCCGTACACGGCGTTGACGTGACTCGACGCCAGCTCATAACGGCTGGCCGAGTTCTTGGCCTTTGGCGACACCAGAAGGGTCACGGGCTCGCCGCTGGTCGGGTATTCGAACCACTGTTCCGTGGTGGGGTCGACGTTGCCGTGCATGACGGCGGCGAATGCGTTCTGGCCTTCGGCGTCGAACAGCTCGGACACGGTCGAGTTCAGCAGGTCGCCGTCCAGAACCACTGTCGACCGGCCAGAGCGTGCCATGGCCAGGGCATAGTTGCCGGCCGTCACGCTCTTGCCTTCGTTCGGGTTGGCGCTGGTGAACGCCACCACCAATGGGGTCTGGCCTTCGGTGGCGACCTCGATCGCGGTGCGCATGTAGCGGAACGCCTCGGCTTCGCGCCTGGCGTTGCGTCGTCCCACTACCAATGCAGCGCTGCCGTCGGAGAACTTCTTGCGGAACTTCGGAATCGTCGCCAGGATCGGCACGTCGGGGCCGGCGACGGCGCGTACGTCGTCAAGCAGGTTCAGCTTTCCCCGAACACGCGAGATCACCACGGCGGCGATCAGGGTCAGCACCAACGCCAACACGGCGATCTGCACGGGCCTCATGATCGAACTCTGGGCTGACTCGACAGCTGGCGTTGCCCGGTTGATCACGCGAACCTCGCCGGCCGAGCTGGCGATCAGGAACTCGCGCTCTTGAATGGCCTTGTCATAGTCGCCAAGGCGGTCCAGCGCCTGGCCGGTGCGGTTCTCGAGGATCGAGATCTCGTCCTGGGTGGCGCCGTTGGCCCGGGCCTCGTCCAGTTGGGCTCGAAGGGCGTCGATGTCGGCCAGCACCTGGTCGCGCTGTTCGCGAAGTGGAGTCAGCTCGCGGCTGAGGTTCTCGTTCGACTCGACCACGCGTTGGGCGACGAATTCGTCGACGGCGGCGTCTACGCCCAGTTGGGCGGCCTGGGCGTTGGTGGCCTCGGCGGTGATGACGATGACGGGCGTTTCTTCGCTGTTCGTCCCGAAGAAGCGAATCAGGTCGTCGCCCTGGTCGCCCATCCGCTCGGCCACCGCCACCTCGAACTCGGCAGACTCCAGGCGCAGCAGCTGGGCGGCGATCTCTTGCAAAGCGTCGTTGCGGGTTCTCGACGCACCGATGCCCGCTGCGGCCTCGTCGGTCAGTTCCACCGATGCTTTCGAGCTATAGGTGGGGTCGCTGACGGTCTGGGTCAGGAAGGCAGCCAGCCCGGCTGCGATGGCCACCAGGACGGCGATTGGCGCCGCCTTGCGCAGGGAACGAAGCGCACGGCGAGTTATCAGTTCGTCTTCGTCCAAGTATCGACTGTCGGCCACCGGTGTCCAATCGTTTCGTCGCACGCGCCCAACCCGACTGCGGACACATTAGGGGTCAGGGTTGCACCCTGTAAACGACCTGGTTACCATACTTCCCGTGAGCCATTTCTCCGCGTCGCTTCTCCTCCTCATGTAGGTGGGTGCCCACATACCGGCACCCGCCGAACCTCCTGTGCCCACGGGCCGGGGGGTTCTTTTGGTTTTCGGGTTCGATTCGCAGTCCCTGGTTCACACAGCAGCCAACAATTCACAGAGGTCAACATCATGAAGACGTCAGCTCAGCAGCCGAGCCGAATGCCCTTCGACAAGTACGTTCCGTACGCCTACGCCCCCAATCTGACCGACCGCACCTGGCCAGATGCCCGCATCACCAAGGCCCCCACCTGGTGTTCGGTAGACCTGCGCGACGGCAACCAGGCCCTCATCGACCCCATGGATGTTGCCCGCAAGCACGAGATGTTCGAGCTGCTGGTCGAGATGGGCTACAAGGAGATCGAGGTCGGGTTTCCGGCGGCATCCCAGCCCGACTTCGACTTCCTGCGCGAGCTGATCGAGGGCAACAAGATCCCCGACGACGTCACCATCCAGGTGCTGACCCAGTCTCGTCCTGAAATCATCGAGCGCACCTTCGAGAGCCTGGCCGGCTGCAACCGGGCAATCGTTCACCTCTACAACTCCACTTCCACCCTCCAGCGACGCGTCGTGTTCGGCCTCGACTACGACGGCATCATCGACATCGCTGTGCAGGGCGCCGAGCTGTGCGCCAGGCTGCGCGAGCAGAGCGGCAACCCCAACATCCGCTTCGAGTACTCGCCAGAGAGCTTCACCGGCACCGAGATCGATTTCGCAATCGAGATCTCCGAGCGGGTCATGGACACCTTCGGCTCGTCGGCCGACGATCCGTGCATCATCAACCTGCCGGCAACGGTCGAGATGTC
>JAGQSP010000334.1 GCA_020439485.1 Acidimicrobiales bacterium
TCGTCTTCTTCGTTTCGGGCCGACCATGCGGCCAAGGCTGTTGCGATGCCGGCGGCCGGAACCCTGCCGGCCAGCTCGAGTAGCTCATCTTCGTTCTCGGCTGTGGCGAAACGGGTGAGCGCTCGAACTTTCGAAAAGGACAGTTCCCCTGCCTCGAATGCCGCCGCGGTGGCGCGAAGACCGCGAAGAGAGCGGCCGATGCGAATCCACTCACGCAGAGTGTTCGCGCAGTGATCGGTGCGTTCGGCCAGCCAATGAGCGGCGGACGGAGCGCCGTCGGCGATCCAAACGGGGCCGTCGGCGAAGTCGGCACAGGCCACGACCAGGCTGTGGTGAGTCTGCGTGAACCGCTTTGCCGTGACCACCAGGTCGGTCGCCCGGTGGCGTTGTGCCTGGAACTCTTCGAGAGTAACCACCGTCAGTTTCTCTTCCCCTCGGGTCGTTCTTGTGCTGGTTTCGCGTATGCGAAACCTTACTGAGGGGGTAGGACACTCATCTGAAAGACAACCGAAGCATTGAGAGTGACCGGAAGAGCGCGGAGGGTGCGCTTCGCGCCTCCGCTGTCACGGCGGGGTAGCTGTGGGCATGTGTGTCTAGCTGGGTCTCGTCAGCGATCGGCGCAGAGCATCGACCTGATCGCGGACGTGGCAGCCATCGACGTGATCGTTCACCAGGCCCATCGCCTGCATGAAGGCGTACACCGTGGTGGGGCCGACGAACGACCATCCCCGCTTCTTCAGATCCTTCGCCAATGCCGTCGATGTGGGCGTGGTCGATGGCACCGGCCAACCGTCAGACGTCGGTTCGCCCTCGGGCTGGCGGGGTTCCCAGCTCCAGAAGTAAGCGCCTAGGGACCCGAACTCGTCTGCCAGCTCGATGGCTCTGCCAGCGTTGTTGATGGTGCTCTCGATCTTGCCGCGGTGTCTGACGATGCCTGCGTCGTCGAGGAGGCGGGCGACGTCGTTGTCGCCGTACCGGGCGACCTTCTCGAAGTCGAAGCCGTCGAAAGCGGCCCGAAAGTTCTCTCGTTTGCGCAGGATCGTTATCCACGACAGGCCGCTCTGGAAGCCTTCCAGGCAGATCTTCTCGAACAGCCTGATGTCGTCGTCGACGGGCCTGCCCCACTCGTGGTCGTGATATTCGACGTAGTCGGCGTCTGTGCCGGCCCACCAGCAACGCCCGTCGATCAGGTGTTCAGCAGAACTCACTTGCGGCTCCTCAATCGATCCACTTGGGTACGGCGGCGCGCTGGTAGGTGCGCAGTGTGTCCAGAAGGTCGGCGGGCTGGTCGACCGACGCGATGATGTCGCGGTTGGCGGCCTTCATGAGGCCGGCATCGACCGCGCGGTCGAGCCATTCGAGCAATGGATCAAAAAAGCCTCGCCAGTTCAGCACGGCGATGGGCTTGTCGTGCACCTGGAGTTGGCTCCATGTCGCGACCTCGGCCAGTTCCTCGAGCGTGCCCAGCCCACCGGGCAGGGCCACGAAGGCATCGGACAGGTCGAACATCATCTGCTTTCGCTCGTGCATCGACGACACCTCGACGAGCTCGGTTATCTCGTCGTGGCCGACCTCGCGCGAGAACAGCCCCACCGGTATGACCCCGATGACGCGTCCGCCGGCGGCCATGGCCGCATCTGCCACCGCTCCCATCAGCCCGACGGCGCCACCGCCGTACACCACCTCGATGTCGTTTTGGGCCAAGAGGGTGCCGACGTCTGTGGCGAGCTGTCGATACAGCGGGTCGTTGCCCATCGATGATGCGCAATAGATGCAGATCCGTTCGAGATTGCGAGCGGGCCTTTCACCCAGAGGAGTACGGTCGATGGTCATCGTGCGACCGTAGCCTTGTAGCGGGGACGGTTCCCACAATTTGGTTCAGACATGAGGAGGGCGGGCGCATGCCCATCACGTTCGAGATCTCGGGCTTCGAATTCGTTTCCGGCGACGACCGGGTGGGGGCGGCGGCGGCCGAACGCGGAGTCCGGCCCGACGGGCTCGACGATTGCGGCATCGACGCAGCACTCCTGAAGGTCAACGACTTCGAGGGCAAGCCCGGACAAAAGCTCGTCGCTGCCGGCGGCGACGGTGTCGTGGTGCTGTGCGGCTTGGGCGAAGCTGAGCCCACCGTCGCATCGGTTCGGTCGCGCGCCGCGACCATGTACCAAGCTGCGTCGGCACTGGACAGCGTTTCTTCCGCGATGGTGGTCGAGGCGTCCGATGCCATCGGTGCTCAGACGGCATTGGAGGCGGTGGTTGAGGGAGTCTTGCTGGCCTCGTACCGCTTCGACGAACTGAAGGGCAAGCCCAAGGACCCAGCAGCGCTGCAGCGCGTGGTGCTGTCGGTTCCAGACGGCGTCGACACCGAGGCCGCACTGTCCAAGGCTGCCCGGGTTGCGGGTGGCATCGCCTTGGCCAGAGACCTCGTGAACCGTCCGGGGGGCAGCCTGCGCGCCGCCGACCTAGCAGACGCCGCAGTGGCGGCTGTGGCCGGGACCCCGGTCGACATCGAGGTGTGGGACCTGGCCCGGATTCGCGAAGAGCGCCTGGGTGGCCTGTTGGCCGTGAACGCCGGCTCGATCCACGAACCCCGCCTGGTGAAGTGGTCTTGGCGGCCCGAAGG
>JAGQSP010000335.1 GCA_020439485.1 Acidimicrobiales bacterium
GACCTCGCGCAGCACCAACAGGCTGTACAAGAACGTGGCGGTGACCACGCCGATCATGTGCTGCTGGAATCGGTCGCGGAGAAAGCTGCGCAACACCCTCGACGAGTAGGCGCTCGTCGACAGCTGTATCGATACCAGGGTCAACGAGAACACAACCGAGGCGGCCGTTATGGTGCCCGAGCTGACCGCGGCGAGGATCGACCGGGCGCTTGCGACCGTTGTGTCCAAGAACCCCGGCAGCTCCCAGCCGGTCCCGGCCTGATCCAAACGGGTGCTTGCGTACGACCCCAACACGGCGGCCGCGATCCACAGCGCGGGCACGCCGAAGAGGCTGGTGCGAAAGCGTTCGACGAAGGTGCCCCACCAGATCGAGACCCTCCCGCCATCGGGCGATAGGGCCGATCGGTCGCTCGAGTTCGTGGTCACCTGGCCGCCCGCCCGTCGGCCCGCTCCTGGCGGCTGGAGGCGACCGACCTGGCCAAGTCAGTTCCTAGTGCTTCGACGATGTTTGGCATGGAGGGCGTCTACCCCTCCTCGGTCGCCCCCAAACGGTTGGGGCTAGCGATATTGTCCGACCAGTTCGCGAAGTTCGTCGGCCACCCGGCTCATCTCGGCGGCGGCTGAACGGGTCGCATCGGTAGAGCGGTTGGTGTCCTCGGCCGCAGCAGCCACATCGCTGATGCTGCCCGCGATCTCGACCGTGATCGACGCCGCCTCGGCAACGTTTCGCCCGATCTCTTCGGTGGTCACGGTCTGTTCCTCTACCGCGCTGGCTATGGATGTCGATATCTCGCTGATCCGATCGATCGTCTCGCCGATCTGGAGGTTGGCCTGCACCGCCCCGGCGGTATCGCTCTGGATTGCCTCGATGCGCTCGGCGATCTCTGTGTTGCCTTGGCGGTCTGATCTGCCAGTTCCTTGACCTCGCTTGCAACAACGGCGAACCCCTTGCCCGCCTCGCCGGCTCGCGCCGCTTCTATGGTGGCGTTGAGCGCCAGCAGGTTCGTCTGCTCGGCGATGGTGTTGATGACCTGAATGACCTGGCCGATCTCGACGCTCGATTGACCCAACTTCTCGACGGCCTGCGACGTGGCCTGAGCCACTTCGACGGCACTGCCGGCAACATCGGATGCCTGCGTTGCGCTGGTCGACACATCGCGGATCGACGCATGCATCTGCTCGATCGCCGCGGCCACGGTGGCGATGCGGGTCGACACGTCATCACCTGCCGCCGAGACGCTTCCGGCTTCGGACGCCGTCTTGTCGGCGTTCTCGCCGAGGCTCGACGAAACCCGGGTCAGCTCGGTGGCGGCACTCGACAGCTGTGTCGATGAGGTCGACAACCGGTCAACCATCGACTGCAGCGACTCGACCATGGCGCCGAAGGCAGCCCCGAAGTCGCCCGGGATGTCGTTTTGTGAGCTGATGTCACCTGCGGCGATCTGGCGGGCTCTGGTGCTGGCGGCTCCAAGCATCGACGTCATGTCGTTGAAGGCCATGGCCAGTTGACCGAGCACGTCGCGATCGTGGGCCGGCAGCGGTTCGACCGACAGGTCGCCCGCCGCGATCTGGGTTGCCGATGCCGTCACCTTGCGCAGCTGGCGGAGCATTCCGCCGATCACGACGATGCCGATCAAGGCGACCAGAGCGGCGATCGCCAGCGCCGATATCACCACCACCGTTCGTACGGTGAGGGCGTCGTCGCCCGCCCCGTCGAGGGCGGCGGCGGCCTCTGCGAGCAGGTCATCGACCAGCTCATCCACGGTCTCGCCCATCGTCGACGCGGCTTCGTCGAATTGTCCCATCATCTGGTTGCCGCTGGCTGGGCCGCCGTCGATGTAGGCCTGAGCCATCTCGATGCCTACGGAGTGATACTCGGCGAACACCAGCCTCAGCTCGGCCAGCTGGGGGGCGAGGTCCGGACGTATCGCCTCCAGCTCTTCGGTGGCGAGTTGGAAGTCGGCAGCGAACTCGGCGGCCACGTCGAAACCGTCGTTGAGCCCGTCTTGGCCGCGCGTGGCCGAGATGTCGGTCAGCCACTGCTGTACCTGCACGACATCGAACTTGATGCGGTTTCCCACCAGAGCGCCCTCGACGGCCACGTTCTCGACGTGGTCCATGTCGGCGACCACCGCGTTGGCAAGCGAGCGGATCAGCAAGGCTTGTGCGACGATCAAGACGGCGATTGCCAGAACGCCCAGAGTCAGCTTGGTCTTCAGGGACATGTCTCTCACTCGGATAGGGGAACGTCCCCCTGCCCGTCGGCGGCTGAAGCGCCTTACCTAAGTCGAATCTGACGTCAATCTGATGTCGGCGTCGTAATCAGAACTCCATGACGGCGACCGCAGCGGGCCAATGGACAACGCATGGGCGGCGACGAGCTGGCAGGCCAGCGGATGCTGAAGGGCGCCGAAGCCTGGTTAGCATCTGCCCATGGGGAGCATCACCGTCAGGCGTCCTAGCTTTGTTTGGCCCGAAGACCTGGGCCTCATGCCCTACCCGGACGACCCGGGTCGCTCCTGCGATCTGGTTGCGCTGTCTTTCACCCTCCCTTACCTCGAGCCCTATCTGATCCGCACCATGAGGCTGGCCGGCAAAGAGATCGAAGATCCCGAGCTCGCCGCCGAGATGAAGGCCTTCTCGGGCCAGGAAGCGCAACACTTCCAGAACCACGCCCGTATCAACGACATCGTGCGCAGCCAGCTCACCGATGGCCGCGCCGAGCAGATGCGGGCTCTGGAAGCCGACCTCGACGCCGACTATCGGCACTTCAGCGCAACCAAGTCGCTTGCGTTCAACCTGGCCTACGCCGAGGGGTTCGAAGCGATGACTTTCGCACTGGCGCGCTCGACGATGAGCGACGAGTCGTCGACCTCGGCGGCACCCGGATGGCTCGATCTGATGGCTTGGCACCTGGCCGAGGAGATCGAACATCGCACCGTCACTTTCGACGCTTACGACCGCATAGTCGGCAAGTACCCGTATCGCGTGGCGGTCGGATCACGGGCCCAGCTGCACTTCCTGGGCTATCTGATGCGCATGGCCACCGTGCTGAGGCACGAGGTCGGCGAGCCGGGGGTGACCACGCGTCGCGTGGCCTTCGACGCGGCCAAGCGGCATTGGAAGTCGGGCGCTCTGCCCGGAACCCTGAAGGCCCTGTCGCCCCGGTACGACCCACGAAACGTGCAGCTGTCGCCCCGCGTGCGCGACGTCTGCGCGCTGGTCGGAGTCGACCTTGACTGAGAGCGGGCCACGTGGCTGACGCGCTGAAACTGCGGACTTCGTCGCTCGAGTTCTCGGCGCTGGCCGAGGGTGAACCGGGTGCCCCACTGGTGCTGTGTCTGCACGGGTTCCCCGATTCGCCGTCGACGTTCGGTCACCAGCTGCGTGCGCTGGCCGACGCCGGCTTTCGTGTGGTGGCGCCTGCGCTGCGGGGTTACGAGCCTTCGTCGATACCAGAAGACGGCGACTTGTCGTTGATGGCTCTCGCAGACGATGTGATCGGCTGGCTCGACGAGCTCGGCGTCGAGCGCGCCCACCTGGTCGGCCACGATTGGGGAGCGGCAATCTCGTATGTGGCCGCCGGCTACCACCCCGAGCGATTCCACACCCTCACCACTCTGGCGATTCCGCCGCTTGCCCGTGTTCCGGCTGCGGTTCGAAAGGTGCCGCGCCAGGTTCTGCGGTCTTGGTACATGACGTTCTTCCAGATTCCGTGGGTGTCGGATCGAGCGTTGAAGGCGGGCGACTGGTGGTTGATGCGCCGGCTCTGGAGAACCTGGTCTCCGGGCTACACCCAGAGCGAGCCTGAC
>JAGQSP010000336.1 GCA_020439485.1 Acidimicrobiales bacterium
CTTCATGATGCGTGGGTCCTCAGGTGTTCCACCAGAAGCGATGTCATCTTGTCGGGCTCGGCCTGCAGCACGGGCTGTTTCCCGTCTTCCAGCACGGCAAATGTGTAGGGGCCAGTGACCTGGGTTGCGTTCAGCTCGGCTACGACTGGCGAGATGTTGTGCCACCCCGACGGCCACACGAACAGCGTCGGCATGGGGCATTTGGGTAGCGGTTCTTCGCGCTCGCTCGCTCTGCCGTTGGCGCGATACCAGTTGTAGACCGCTTCCAAGGCCTCATCGCTGTCAAGTGCCTTCCGGTACGGCGCGGACTCTTCGGCCGACAAGTCGAGAGTCTCCAGCATGCGGGCAAACTCGGCCCTCTCGTTTCCGGGCTTCTTGGCGTCTTCGAAGTATCCGAAGCGCTCGCGCTGGTCTTTGGCATCCGATTGCGACGCCTTCTTGGCCTCCCGAAAGGCTCCAGGGTGGGGAACGTTCAGGCAGGCCAGGGTCAGAACACGGTGGGGATTGAGTGCGGCCAGTCTCCAAGCCACAGCCGAACCAATGCTGGTTCCCATCAGGTGGAAGCTGGCGCCCTTTTCTTTCAGCGCGTCAGCCTGTTCGAGAGCATCGTCGACGAACTCTTGGACGTGATAGGCCTCGACCCCGCTGGGCCGCGCCCCTGCGCAATAGCCCCGCAGGTCTGGCGCAACGACCTGGAACCCCAGCGCTGCCAGAGCCGGAATCTGATGGTGCCACTCCCAGCTGCTGCGAGGCAGGCCGTGCAACAAGAGCAGGAGCTCGCCATCTTCGGGTCCATCGGTCAACGCGTCGAACTCGAGGCCCCGCGCCTTGATCGTCGTGTGTTGCAAGATGGTCTCCTTTGAATTGGGCTCGGCGATCGTCAGGCGAACCGTGCCGGGCTTGACGAGTAGCCCTCAGTCGGTGGTGAAGACGAAGTGGTCGTCCATGTTGGCCTCGATCGTTGCGATGTGATCGATGTAGGCGGGGAACCCACCGTTGTAGTTGCCGTCCTGCCGGCGATTCTCCTGGCCTTCGAAGTTGTAGTAGCCAGGCGTGCACTCGGCATTGCGGTTGGTCTTGCCTCGGTGCTTGATGACCTCTTGGACCCACCACTCCTCGGCGTCGGGCGTCACGTCGATGGTGTCGTATCCGTTGGCCCGGGCGTACTGGATGGCGTTGGCGATGTGGTCGCCCTGCACCTGCAGCAGGTCGGTCAAGTTGAACTGGAACGACGCCTGGTAGCCGCCCATGATGAAGAGGTTCGGGAACCCGGCGGTGTGGATGCCCAGAAGCGTGCGAATGCCTTCGCCGTACTTCTCGTCGAGGTCGACCCCACCCTCGCCGACGATCCGGTTGTAGATGCCGGTCTTTTGGACCTCGAAGCCGGTCGCGTAGATGAGCAGGTCGACCTCGTACTCGGTGCCTTCGAAGATCGGGCCTCGTTCCCCGATCTCGGTGATGCCCTTGCCCCTGGTGTCGACCAGGTGGACGTTCGGCCGGTTGAACGTCGGGAGATAGTCGTTGTGGAAGCACGGCCGTTTGCACATGAGCATGTACCAGGGCTTCAAAGCCTCAGCGGTCTCGGGATCTTCGACAACCTCGTCGATGCGCCGATGGATGCGCATCATGGCATCGATGTTGTTGTTCTCCTGGCGGCGGATCTTCTCCTCACGAGTGACGCCAGGCTTCAGTGTGCTGCGACGTTCGGCCTGTTCTCTGAACTTCGAAACGATCTTCGCCCGGCGAGCCGCCTGCCATCCGGGTTGCAGCTTTGACGCCCACTCCTCGCTGGTCTCCCAGTCGTCGCGGATGTCGATCGACGACGGGGTGCGCTGAAACACGTGAAGGCTCTTCGCGTGCTCGCCCAGATGCGGGATGATCTGAACGGCGCTGGCGCCCGTGCCGATTATGCCCACCCGCAGATCGCCGAGCTTCTCGAGGTCGGGCCCTGTGAAGTCGTAGTCCCAGCGCGACGTGTGGAACGCGCGGCCACCGAACTTCTCCATGCCGTCGATCCGTGCCAGGCGCGGCTTGGCCAGGGTGCCGTTGGCGCACACCACGAACTTGGCCCGCATCGAGTCGCCGCGGTCGGTCGTGATGTTCCAGCACGCTGCCGCTTCGTCCCAGACCGTGGACGTGACGGTGGTCTGGAAGACCGCGAGATCGTAGAGGTCGTACTTGCGGGCGATCGCCTGACAATGGGCAAATATCTCGGGCCCCTCGGCGTAGTGACGTGAAGGGACGTAGTCCATCTCGTCGAGGAGCGGCAGGTAGTCGTATGAGACCACATCGCACGCCACGCCGGGATAGCGGTTCCAGTACCAGGTGCCGCCCACGTCGGCCCCGCGTTCGACGATGCGGATGCTCTGAACGCCTCGTTCCCGGAGCCTGGCCGAGGTGAGCAGCGCCGAGAACCCGCCACCGATGAACAAGACGTCGACGATGTCGTTGTCGCCGTCGATGATCGGCTCTCGTTCGACCCAGTCGTCGGCGTAGGGATCGCGGGCGAGGTCGGCCATGGCGCCGTCGAGATCTCTGTACATCTCGGTGCCAGGCGGCCGATAGCCGAGCCGGAGGTCGCGCTCTCGAGCGAACTTCTCCTTGATGCGGTCGTAGTACTCCTGAGGTGGCCGGTCGCTGCGGTCGGAGGCGTCGAAGTTCAGT
>JAGQSP010000337.1 GCA_020439485.1 Acidimicrobiales bacterium
GGCACGCCCCTCGAGTCGAGCATCATCGAGCAGATGTGGACGGTGCAGCAGACCGGGGGTACGGCCGCCGACTTGGCGCGTGCCGCAGGTTTGCTCTCAGTGCGAGCCGTCGATGAGCTGACCGTTGTGTACGAGCTCTCCGAACCCCTGTCGACGTTCCCGGCCCTGCTGGCCGCACCGGCATTGGGCATGGTGTTCGAACCCGCCGCAACCGTCGAGCCCCAGCGGTTTGCGAGCGCCCCTGTTGGCACCGGTCCATATGTGGTGATCGCGTCCGACCCTGATGGTGATGTGGCGATGGTGCGGTTCGACCAGTACTGGCACGACAACGAATCGAGCGCGCCCGCGTCGACGTACGACGAACTGCGGTTCGAGGTCGAGCCGTCGCCTTCGCTGAGGTTGGCAGGCCTGGCCGGTGGCAGGTTCGATCTGATCGCGGGTGACGATCTGAGGGTCGACGACCAGAGTGGCCTCACGGTGCACACGGCGGTTGGCTCCAGGTCGAGCGTGCTGGTGTTCGACACCAACCAGGCTCCGTTCGACGATCTGAGGGTGCGGTCGGGGCTGGCGATGGCAGCCGATCGGCAGGCCGCTGCCGAGGCCTTGGGTGGAACGCCCGCAACCCAGTGGTTCGAACCCGGGGCCGCGTCGTTCTCGGCCGAGCTGGCGGCCGCGGCCCAACGTGACGTTGGCGTCGGGCTGGGGCTGATCGACCAGTACGTCGAAGATCCCAACCGCAGCGATGCAAGACAGCCGGGCGAGCCGATAGCGGTGGAGGTGCTGTGCGCCACAGACCATCCGCTGGGAGATCAGCTGAGTTCGGTGATAGCGGCCTGGACAGACTCGCCTGCCGTTTCGGTGTCGGTCAGGCGAGCGGAGGCCTCCGACGTCGAGGAGGCTGTGGTGGCAGCGTCGGCCGGGCTGGACGGCAGCTTCGGTGTGGCCTGCTGGTGGGCGGGAACCCTCGACGAAGACGTTCTGGACCTGCAGGCCTTCACAGGGGCCCCGGCCGCCTCGCCGGCGAACGTAGCCGACTTCTACGACCAGGCCATAGCGCAGCAGCTGCTGGACGCCCGCAGCGCCTCGGGAGCCGACCTCACCGCCCTGCTGACCTCGGTGGCCAGATCGCTGTCGGACAACGCCGTGACCATCCCCGTGTCGCACCCGGTTTTCACCTTCGCAGCCGACTCATCGGTAACCGGGCTGGGAACGGTGACCACACCCGAGGGCGCCATGATGGGCGGCGCCGATGCCGGTGCATTGCGTTGGCACTCGATTGCGCCACGAGGCGTCTGACGCCTAGGCGCCTTGGCGCTTTTGGATGTTGGCCCACTCATCGCGCAACCCAACGGTGCGGTGGAACAGCATCTGAGTGCGCGGATCGTGGGCGAAATAGCCGAGCCGTTCGAACTGCACCACCTGTCCCGGCTCGGCTTGACCCAGCGCCGGCTCGAGCTTGCAGCCCACCAGTAGCTCGACCGAGTCCGGGTTGAGGTCGTCGAGCGGGTCTCCCGTTTCGGCGCCCGGAACCTCTGCGCTGAACAGCCGGTCATACAGAGCCACCTGGGCGTCGACGGCGTGATCGGCCGACACCCAGTGGATGGTGGCCTTGACCTTGCGTCCGTCCGGAGCGTTGCCGCCAGCGGTGGTGGGGTCGTATGTGCAGTGCACCTCGGTGACGTTGCCCTCGTCGTCGGTTTCGAAGCCGGTGCAGGTGACGAAATATCCGGCCCGCAGCCTGACCTCGCGACCGGGTGTGAGGCGGTAGTACTTGGGCGGGGCGTCGACCATGAAATCGTCGGCCTCGATGTACAGCGTGCCCGAGAACGGAACCTGGCGCACCCCGTCTGAGTCGTCTTCGGGGTTGTTGACCGCCTCGCGGTACTCGACCACCGGCTCGCCGTTGGCGTCGGTGGGCCAGTTGGTGATGACCAGCTTCAGGGGGCGCAACACGGCCATTCGCCTTTGGGCGACCTGAT
>JAGQSP010000338.1 GCA_020439485.1 Acidimicrobiales bacterium
CGATAGGCGTCGGCGTGGGGCCTGCTTCGATGGCGCCGTGGCAAGACGATTGCTCGCCGGGCTGTGACCCTGTGCTCGACGCCGTATTCGACCGGCTGTTCGAGATGGACATCGCAGGTCGGCTCGTGGGCTGGTTGGCCAAATCGGCGACACCCAACGAAGAGTTCACGACCTGGACGGTCACGTTGCGTCCGGGTGTGGTGATGCACGATGGCACGCCCCTCGAGTCGAGCATCATCGAGCAGATGTGGACGGTCCAGCAGACCGGAGGTGCTGCCGCCGAGTTGGCGCGTACCGCAGGTCTGATCTCGGTGCGCGCGGTCGATGAGCTGACCGTTGTGTATGAGTTGGCCGAGCCCCTGTCGACGTTCCCGAGCCTGCTGGCAACGCCGGCATTGGGCATGGTGTTCGAGCCCGCTGCAACCGTCGACCCGCAGCGGTTTGCGAACGCCCCTGTCGGCAGCGGCCCATATGTGGTGATCGCGTCCGACCCTGATGGTGATGTGGCCCTGGTGCGGTTCGACCAGTACTGGCACGACAACGAATCGAGCGCGCCCGCGTCGACGTACGACGAACTGCGTTTCGAGGTCGAGCCGTCGCCTTCGCTGAGGTTGGCAGGCCTGGCCGGTGGCAGGTTCGATCTGATCGCAGGTGACGATCTGAGAGTCGACGACCAGAGCGGCCTCACAGTGCACACCGCCGCGGCCTCGGGGGCGAGCGTGCTGGTCTTCGACACCAACCAGCCACCGTTCGACGATCTGCGGGTGCGGTCAGGGCTGGCGCTGGCGGCCGACCGGCAGACAGCGTCCGACGCAATGGGCGGAACGCCTGCCACCCAGTGGTTCGAACCCGGATCAGCGTCGTTTTCCGCCGAAGTGGCGGCCGCCGTCCAACGCGACGTCGACGTCGGCCTGGAGCTGATCGACCAATACGTCGAAGATCCCGGCCGAAGCGACGGAAGGCAGCCCGGCGAGCCGATAGCGGTGGAGGTGTTGTGCGCCACCGACCATCCGCTGGGAGATCATCTGAGCTCGGTGATTGCGGCCTGGACAGACTCGCCGGCCATTTCGGTGTCGGTCAGGCGCGCGGAGGCCGCCGATGTTCAGGAGGCAGTCGTGGGTGCGCCTGGTGCATTCGAGGGCACTTTCGGCGTGGCCTGCTGGTGGGCGGGTACACGCGATGACGCCGTGCTGGACCTACAAGCTTTCGCAGGACCCCCAGCCACCTCGCCGGCGAACGTAACCGACTTCTACGACCAGGTCATAGCGCAGCAGCTGCTAGACGCCCGGAGCGCCTCGGGAGCCGACCTCACCGCCCTGCTGACCTCGGTGGCCAGATCGCTGTCGGACAACGCCGTGACCATCCCCGTGTCGCACCAGGTCGCAACGGTTGCTGCCGAAGCAGCGGTAACCGGGCTGGGAACGGTGAGCACGCCCGAGGGCGCAATACTGGGCGGTGCCGACGCCGGTGCATTGCGTTGGCACTCGATTGCGCCACGAGGCGTCTGACGCCTAGGCGCCTTGGCGCTTTTGGATGTTGGCCCACTCGTCGCGTAACCCAACCGTGCGGTGGAACAGCATCGACGTCCGCGGATCGTGGGCGAAATAGCCGAGCCGTTCGAACTGCATCACCTCGCCCGGCTCGGCTTGACCCAGCGCCGGCTCGAGCTTGCAGCCCACCAGTAGCTCGACCGAGTCTGGGTTGAGGTCGTCGAGCGGGTCTCCCGTTTCGGCGCCGGGAACCTCGGCGCTGAACAGCCGGTCGTACAGAGCCACCTGGGCGTCGACGGCGTGATCGGCCGACACCCAGTGGATGGTGGCCTTGACCTTGCGGCCGTCTGGAGCGTTGCCGCCAGCGGTGGTGGGGTCGTAGGTGCAGTGCACCTCGGTGACGTTGCCAGCGTCGTCGGTTTCGAAGCCGGTGCAGGTGACGAAGTAGCCGGCTCGCAGCCTGACCTCACGCCCTGGCGTTAGGCGGTAGTACTTGGGCGGGGCGTCGACCATGAAGTCGTCGGCCTCGATATAGAGCGTGCCCGAGAACGGAACCTGGCGCACCCCGTCGGAGTCGTCTTCGGGGTTGTTGACCGCCTCGCGGTACTCGACCACCGGCTCGCCGTTGGCGTCGGTGGGCCAGTTGGTGATGACCAGCTTCAGGGGGCGCAACACCGCCATTCGCCTTTGGGCGACCTGAT
>JAGQSP010000339.1 GCA_020439485.1 Acidimicrobiales bacterium
GCCTACCGCTACACCGAGGCCCGCCTCACCGAGGCGGCGATGACGATGGTCGACGAGATCGACGAGGACACCGTCGAATTCCATCCCAACTACGACGGCGAACGCGACGAGCCAGAGTGCCTACCGGCCAAGCTGCCCAACCTGCTGGTGAACGGGGCCAGCGGCATCGCTGTGGGCATGGCCACCAACATCGCCCCTCACAACCTGGCCGAGGTCGTCGACGCCATCAGGCTGGTGCTCACGCAGCGCCGGCCAAAGCCCACCGTCGAAGAGCTGATGGAACATCTGCCCGGCCCCGACTTCCCCAGCGGCGGCATCCTGGTCGACGATGGTGCGCTGGCCGAGGCATACCGCACGGGCCGCGGGGCGGTGCGCATCCGGGCCCGAGCCGAGATCGAGCCCATCAGCTCGCGGCGGCAGGCCATCGTGGTGACCGAGTTGCCCTACATGGTGGGCCCCGAGCGGGTGCTCGGCAAGGTCCGCGAGCTGGCCAGGGCCGGCCGCCTCGACGGCGTTCACGACATCGAAGACCTCTCCGACCGCAACCACGGGTTGCGGCTCGTCATCGAATGCAAGCCGGGCGTCAACCCTCACGCCCTGTTGGCCAAGCTCTACAAGCTGACCCCGCTGGAGGACACCTTCGGCATCAACAACGTGGCCCTGGTCAACGGTGTGCCCACCACCCTGGGCCTCTACGACATGTGCCTGCACTATGTCGAGCACCGACTCGACGTTGTCGTGCGGCGCACCGAGTTTCGCTTGGCCAAAGCCAAGGCGAGGGCCCACATCGTCGAGGGCCTGCTGATCGCCCTCGACAACATCGAGCTGGTCATCCGCATCATCAGGGGATCGCGCGACGTCCCTGAGGCAAGGCACGAGTTGATGACCCAGCTCAGCCTCAGCGAAATCCAGGCCAACCACATCCTCGACATGCAGCTCAGGCGCCTGACAGCGCTCGAGATCGAGAAGTTGCGCGCAGAACTCGAGGAGCTTCAGCGCCAGATCGACGAGTACGAGAAGATCCTCGCCTCCGACACGCGCCGGCGCACCATCGTGGCCAAGGAGCTCGACGACCTGGTCGAGCGCTTCGCCACCCCACGGCGCACCACCATCGTCCACGCCGACGATGTCGTGGTGCACGTCGACGAGGCCGTTGTCGAAGTCTCGGCCGACGATGACGACGATCTGTTGTGCGCCGTCACCCTGTCGACCTCGGGATCTGTGGGCCGGATGCCGGCGGGCGAGCAGTTCCAGGCCAAGCCAGGCCGCCACGATGTGCTGCAGGCAGTGGTCGAGGCCTCGACGTCGTCGATGGTGTTCGCCTTCACCGATCGTGGCCGCGTGCTGTCGGTCAGGGTGCGAGACATTCCCGAGATGGTCAGGGGCAGCAGGGGAGCGACCGCCACCGAGATGTTCGCCCTGGGCCGAGGCGAACGGTTGGTCGGGCTGGTTTCCGACTCACTGGCGCCGGTGGTTCTGGTCACCCGTGACGGGGTCGCCAAACGGATCGCAGCCGAAACCCTGGCCGGCACCCGCAGCGCCAACCCCGTCATCTCCATGAAAGAGGCCGATCGCCTCGTGGCGGCGTTCCACGCTCCCGACGAAGCCGAGGTCGTCATCGTGGCTTCCGACGGCCAAACCCTTCGTACCGCTGCTTCGGGTATCTCGGTGCAGGGTGCCGCAGCATCGGGCGTGGCGGGCATGAAGCTCAAGTCGGGTGTATCGGTTGTGGGCGCCGGGCTCGTCGAGTTCGGTTCGCTGGTGGTGGTGATCACCGACGAGGGCACCATCAAGGTCACGGACGTCGCCGAGATACCCTCGAAGGGCCGCGCCACCGGCGGGGTGCGCGTGGTCAGGTTCAAGGGCTTCGAAACCAACGTCGCCTACGCCTGGGTTGGACGCAACCGCCAGCTCGCCGCCATCGTCGCCGACCCGTCCGATATCAAGAAGACCGACCCGACCCCAGTGCCGGTGACACTCGAAGCCACGCGCCGCGACGGCTCGGCCGTCGACTTCGGCCACCGAATCCTGGCTCTGGGCGAGTATCGCCTCGAAGGTGCCATCTAGATGTCTGCATCAAAGAACTACGACGCATCACACATCGAGGTCCTCGAAGGCCTCGAGGCAGTACGCAAGCGGCCGGGCATGTACATCGGCGGCACCGGATCGGGCGGTCTCACCCACCTGTTGTGGGAGATCATCGACAACGGCGTCGACGAAGCAGCGGCCGGCCACTGCGACCTGATAGAGGTCACTTTCCACCCCGATGGCTCATACGAGGTCTCCGACAACGGGCGAGGCATCCCGATCGACGTCAAGAAGCAGGGCAAGGACGGTGAACCGATAACGGCCCTCGAGGTCGTGTTCACCGAGTTGCACGCCGGCGGCAAGTTCGGAAACGGTGCTTACGCCGCATCGGGCGGTCTGCACGGCGTGGGTGCCTCGGTGGTGAACGCGCTGTCCAGCCGCATCGTGGTCGACGTCGACCGTGGGGGCGCCACCCACCGGCTGGCATTCGATCAGAGGGTGGCTGGGCACTTCACCGCCAACGGCGGTTTCAAGCCGTCGCACAAGCTGGCCAAGGTGGGCACCGTGCCCAAGACCCGCACCGGCACCACTGTGAGGTTCTGGCCAGACACCGACATCTTCGACCCAGAGGCCGAGATCAAGTACGAAGAGGCCCGCGAGCGGGTGGCCCAGGTCTGCTTCCTGGTTCCTGGCCTCAAGATCAGGCTGATCGACAAGCGTCGAGGAGCCAGCGGCCGGCCCGAGGAGTTCGTCTCCAAGGGCGGTCTCAGCGACTACGTCGAGTTCTTGTCGACCCCCGCCCCCGCGGTCAACGGCATCGTACGTCTCGAAGGGCACGGCACATTCGTCGAGAAGGTACCGGTGCAGGGCAAGCTGACCGAGGTCGAACGTGACTGTGTGGTCGACATCGCTCTGCGCTGGATCGCCAACTACGACACCAACATCGTCAGCTTCGTCAACACCATCCCCACACCAGACGGCGGAACCCACGTTGCGGGCTTCGAGCGGGCGCTCACGTTCGCGGTCAACGACGCCCTGAAGACGGCCGATCCCCGCAAGCTGAAGAAGCTCAAGGACAACGGCAAGGCCCAAAAAGAAGACGTACAGGAAGGCCTGGTCGCGGTGGTCAGGGCCACGGTGCCAGAGCCTCAGTTCCGAGGCCAGACCAAACGCGAGCTCGGCACACCCGACGTTCAAAAGATCGTGTACGAGGTCGCCAAGAACGAGCTCAACGAGTTCTTCTCGGGCAAGCAGCGCGGAACCAAGGCCCAATCCAAGGCCGTGCTCGACAAGGTCACCGAGGCCATCGTCAACCGGGTCAGCACCAAACAGGCCCTCGACACCAGGCGCAAGGCCGCGTCGCTGGGCAACAACGGCATGCCAGACAAGCTCGCCGACTGCCGCATGCACCCCCAGGGCGAGCTGCTGATCGTCGAGGGCGACTCGGCAGCTGGGCCTGCCAAGCGGGCCCGCGATGCCAACTGGCAGGCCGTGCTGCCGTTGCGTGGAAAGGTCGTCAATGCGGGCAAGGGCACGGCCAAGGCAGTGCTCGACAACGCCGAAGCTGCAGCGCTGTTCACCGCCATAGGCGGTGGGTCGGGTCGCGACTTCGATCTGTCAGCCAGCCGCTACGAGCGCCTGGTGTTGTTGGCCGACGCCGATGTCGACGGCAGCCACATTCGCTGCCTGGTTCTAACCCTGGTGTTTCACTACATGAGGCCACTGTTGGAGGCCGGTCGGGTCTACGCTGCTCAGCCGCCGACCCACTCGGTGACCGTCGGTCAGACCAAGACCTACGTCTACAGCGAGGCCGAAAAAGACGCCATGCTTGCCGAGTTGCACGCCAAGGGACGAAACCCCAAGGTCACCCGCTTCAAGGGTTTGGGCGAGATGGACGACGGCGAGTTGCTCGAAACCACCCTCGATCCCACCACTCGGGTGTTGCGGCGCATCACACTCGAAGACGCCAAGGCGGCCGAGCGAGCCTTCACCGTGATGATGGGGGCTTCGGTGGAGCCGAGGCGCGAGTTCATCATCCGGCACAGCCAGGATTATGGCCACGCACTCGATGTCTAGGACCATGTAGGTCATGACTAACGTGCACCCGCTGACATTGGCCGAGGACATCCTCGAGAACGGCCAGGGCGACCGGCCGACAAACCGCATCACCGAGGAGCTCAGCGAGCTGGCCGACGGCGTCTCGCTGATCGAGTCTTTCAGCCACGTCGTCACCCTCGACACACAAGACGGGCTGGTCTGTTTCGACACCAGCGGCAGGCGCAGCGGCAAGGCGGTGGTGTCGGCGCTGCGCGGTTGGTCTTCCAAGCCGGTGCACTCGATCGTCTACACGCACGGCCACGTAGATCACGTGGGTGGCAGCTCGGTATTTGCCGCAGACGCCGCCGACAGGGGACACCCGGCCCCCAGGGTGTTGGGGCATCGGGCGCTGAACCCCAGGCTCGACCGCTACGACTACACCAACGGCTACAACCTGGCCATCAACATGCGCCAGTTCGGTGGCGCACCCAAGGGCGAGGGCATGCAGGGCAGCTTCGTGCCCGACGGCACGTTGCGGGTCGACACCGACTACGAGTCGGTGATGATCGACCAGGTCGGTGGGGTCACCTTCGAGCACAACCACGCCATGGGCGAGACCGACGACCATACGTGGACCTGGGTGCCCGAGTACCGCATGATCACCGCAGGCGATCTGTTCTGCTGGATGTTCCCCAACTGCGGCAACCCGCAGAAGGTTCAGCGTTACCCGCTCGAGTGGGCGCAGGCCCTGCGGGCGATGGCGGCCAAGGAACCCGACCTCATCGTGCCCGCTCACGGTCTGCCGATAGCGGGTCGCGACCGCATCGTCTCCAACCTCGACGTGGTGGCGTCTGCGCTCGAGCAGCTGGTGGCCGACGTCGTCGACGCCATGAACACCGGGGCCACCCTCGACGACATCCTGCACACGGTGCGCGTCGACCCGGCCTATGCCGACTCGGTGTTCTTGCGGCCCCAATATGACGAACCCGAGTTCGTCATTCACAACATCTGGCGGCTCTATGGCGGCTGGTGGGACGGCCACCCGGCACGTCTCAAGCCTGCGCCAGACGCAGCCATTGCGGCCGAGGTCGCTGGGCTGGCCGGTGGTCACCAGCCGCTGGTCGACCGAGCGGTGGCGCTTGCCGCCGCCGGCGAGTTTCGGCTGGCCTGCGAGCTGATCGAGTGGGCCGTGCGGGTTGCGCCCGACGACCGCGAGGTTCACGAAGCTCGCATCGAGATCTACCAACAGCGGCGCCGCATCGAGACATCACTGATGGCCAAGGGTGTGTTCCAGACCGAGGTTTCCAACTCGAAGCTGGCGCTGGGCCAACAGGCCGAGGCGCGCTTTCGTATCAACATCGTCACCGACGACTGAGCGTCGGGCCGCTGGTTCTAGTCGACGACCAGGATCTGGTAGATGCCCGGCGATTCGATGTCGGCGGGAATGTTGCCCTCGCCGCCCAGGCCCATGAACAGCTCGTAGGTGCCCGAGGTCAGGCTCGAGATCTGGAAGCGGAACGGCGACCAGACCTCGCCGCCGGCCAGCTCGGTTCGGTAGAAGTACCACGACCGTTCGACGGTGCCGTATGACGCTGTTCCCGAGAACACCACCTCGCGGGCCAAGGCGGTGCCGGGCTCGTCGCCCTCGGCCGGTGCGTTGCGGAAGGCGATCTCGCCCAGGCCGTTCGCCAGTCGGGCCCAACCGCTGATGACCACGACCTCGCCGTCGGCACCCGACTTGGCATCCAGGATCGACTGGCTCGAGATCACCACACCGCCACCGATGCCCGGACCTATTCCCGTGGTGTTCTTCGAGTCGATCACGATGCGGGCCGGCTCAGCGAGGAACGAGACCGTCACAGCAGAGGGCCCCCGGTCGATGATCAGGCGCACGTCGTTGGACGCGTACGACGTCAGGACCACGCCGCCACCTGGCAACTCGAGGTAGTTGAGCTCGCCCGCGTGTTCGGCGTCGTCGAGATCGATGCGCAGGAAGCCGCCAAAGTCGACCACCGCCAAGTCGTCGGGGAATGCCGCCGACAACGATGGTCCGTCTTTGGGTGCCAGCAGCAGCACCGTTCGGGTGCACTCGGCAGAGGTGTGGGTCTCGAGCGCTACCACCCCGTCGGCTGAGCCGTCGGCGGTGCCAGGGCGGTAGGCGAGTGGGGTCTGCGTGGGTTCAGCGGGAAGTTCGGCGCACGTCCGCCTGTCGAACCCGGTGGTCGATATGGCGAAGTCGGCGCTGGTGACCCACCCGGTGCCGTCGGGAGATATGGCCTCGAACCAGGTGTCGCCGCCGGTGCGATTCACCCGGCCTGTCATCGACAGCGACGTTCCCTCGTCGAGTTGTGCGCCTCCGGCATCGCCGGGCTGGGCGGCCAGGAATGTCGTACGCCTGGCGACCAGGGTGCCCACACCGTCGACGCCCGACGAACCCGCCTCTGTGCTGGTGGTGGTGGAGTCGGTTGTGGTTGTGGTCGTTGCTTGGGTGCTGGTGGTGGTTTCGGCCTGGCTGGTGGTGGTCTGGGCCTGGCTGGTGGTGGTCGGGGGTTGCGATGTTGTGGTCGAGGTCGCCTCGATAGTGGCCGTGTCGGCAGGCTCGCCGTTGGATCGCAGAGCGAACGCAATGACCACCACCGGAATCAACAACGTCGCGGCGACGATCAGGGTGCGAACCAATCGTGCCGTTGATGAGCCATCTCTCGAGAACGCGCCTGTCATCGGACCTAGTGTCCCGCGCGGAGCCCCTCGAGGGAAGGCAGACCCGGTGTTAAGTCGCGAACAATCATGTGAAGATGTAGCCCATCTCACCGTGTTCGGACACGTCGAGCCCTTCGGACTCTTCTTCGGAGCTGACTCGAAGGCCCACGGTTGCGTCGAGGATCTTGGCCAGCACGAACGTGACGGCGAACGAGAACACCATCACAACCACCATCGAGATGATCTGATTCAACAGCAGCTCGCCGCCTCCGCCATAGAACAGGCCCTCCAGGAAGTCAGAATCGGGCCCGGCCTCGGCGTTTGCGAACAGTCCGATGAGGGTTCCGCCAACGATGCCGCCGACCAGGTGCACACCGACGACATCGAGTGAGTCATCGAAGCCGAAGCGGATCTTCATTCGTGTGCCGAAGAA
>JAGQSP010000340.1 GCA_020439485.1 Acidimicrobiales bacterium
GTACCCCTTGGGCGACAGGTTCACCCGGCCACCGTCGCTGGGCGCTGTTGCGACGAAGAACACGTGCTGGGCCTCGACGAAGCTACGCATCGCATCGGTGATCTGCTGGAAGGCTCTACCCATCGGCCCATGGTCACACAGCGCGACGGCTGCACCGAAACGATTACCGGTCTAGCCTCGGCGTCGATGTCGAGCGACTTTCACCGAACCTGGTTGTCCGATGCTGCCGCTGCCCGAGAGCAGCAGATCTCAGATGCCACCCGCAGGCTCTCGACGGGTCATAAACGCGACCTGATCGAGGCGCTCACCGAGCGGAGCAGGACGATCCACGAGCGCGAATGCTTCAACCTGAATCCGGCCAGCAACGTCATGAACCCGCGGGCCGAGGCACTACTGGCGGCGGGGCTCGGGACCAGGGCATCACTCGGTCACGCCGGCGACAAGTACGAGGTAGGGCTCGAAGCCATCGAGGAACTCGAGGTCATGACCGCCGACCTGGCGTGCGACCTGTTCGGCGCCCGCCACGCCGAGATCCGTGTCGCATCTGGCGCCATGGCCAACCTGTACGCGTTCCTGGCTTGTGCCCAGCCCGGCGACGCAGCGATCGTGCCGCCGCCGAGCATCGGTGGTCATGTCACCCACAACACGGCGGGTGCGGCTGGACTGCGCGGACTCCAAATCCACGAGGCACCCATCGATGGCGCCAACTACACGGTCGACGTCGACGGCGTTGCCGAGTTGGCGCGTCGGGTCAGGCCCAAGATCATCACCATCGGCGCCAGCCTGAACCTCACCCACCACCCGGTCGCCGAGCTCCGACAGATCGCCGACGAGGTCGGGGCGTACCTGCTGTTCGACGCCGCCCATCTCTGTGGGGTCATAGCGGGCGGTGCGTGGCCCAACCCGCTCGAACAGGGTGCTCACATCATGACCATGAGCACCTACAAGAGCCTGGCCGGGCCGCCCGGCGGGTTGTTGTTGATAAACGACGACGATCTCGCACGCCGCATCGACGCCATTGCCTATCCCGGTCTCACCGCCAACTTCGACGTCGGTCGAACCACAGCGTTGGCCATGAGCCTCGCCGATCTGGTCGATTTCGGCAGCGACTACGCGGCGGCCATGGTCGACACCGCATCGGCCCTAGCGGCCAGCATCGGTGAACGCGGGATCGATCTGTTCACCACCGGCCAGGGGCCGACCCGGTCACACCAGTTCGCCTTGCGCGCCGAGCCGTGGGGCGGGGGTCACGCAACGGCCGTGCGGTTGCGCGACGCCAATCTGCTGACGTGTGCGATAGGACTGCCCGATGGCGAGGGTCTGCGGCTGGGGACACCCGAGCTGGTGCGCTGGGGAATGACCGTGGGCGACATGGAGCGGCTGGGAGACCTTCTGGTTCGCGCCCTACGAGACGAACCGTCTTCGGTGGCGTCCGAGGTCAGCGCCCTGCGCCGCCGCTATACCCGGGTTCACTTCTGCAGCTGACCAGCGGGTGGTGCCGGTCTCGACTGCACCATGGCAGCAACCGCCGCAATGTGCTCGGGGTGGATGCTGCAGCACCCACCCACTATCGAGGCGCCGAGGTCCAGCCAAGAGCCGACCATCGATGCGTACACCTCGGGAGTCAGATCGTCGCGGCGTTCCAGGAGGGCCTCGTTGGCCGCATATTCCTTGACCTCGTCGCGAGGTACGAACCCGTTGGCGTAGGCACCGAATCGAGCCGGAGAACCCGCGGCTTCAAGGGTTGCGGCCAGCTCGGGCAGGGCCATGTCGATGGCTTCGGGCGCAGCGCAGTTGAGCAACACGGCCTCGGCACCAAACCCGACTGCGGCCTCCACCCCGGCCGCGACCGATTCGCCAGACCACAAGACGGGGCGACCGTCGACGAGGTCGTCGTGCAGCGAGAACGAGAACCAACGGGCCCTGGTGGTCTCGAATCGGTCGAGGGCCTCTCCGATCGCCACGGCCTCTGCGACCGAGCCGATGGTCTCGGCCAACCACAGGTCGACGTAGGGCGCCTGCGCCTCGATCAACATGTCGAGCATCGCGGGAGCTGCCTCGGCGTCGAACAGTTCGGGCTGGTACGACCCGAACATCGGCGGAATCGACGCAGCGACGAGCACGTGCTCGGAGCTGGCATCGGCGGCGCGGCGGGCCAGTTGGGCAGCCAGCGCTGCCAGCTCGCGCCCTCGACCGCGGAACCGTTCGGCGCCGATGTGAAAGGGCACCACCGCATAGGTGTTGGCGATGATCAGCCTGGCGCCGGCGTCGATGAAGCTGGTGTGGGTTCTGGCAACCAGCTCGGGTGCCTCCATGAGCGCCAGCGCCGACCACTCTGGCTGGCGAAACGGTGCCCCGTTGCGTTGCAGCTCCTTGCCCATTCCCCCATCCATCACGAGGGTCACCACATCGGTCATGGGCAAACAGTAACCACAGTTCGATCCTGTCAGCCGAACAGGAGTTGACTACCGGCATCGACGTGGGCCGCGAACAGCTCGTCGGCCGGCTCGAACGCGTTGTTCCAGGTTCCGAAGAGTTCGAAACCGATGAAGCCGAACAGCGCCGTCCACAACATCGTGCCCAGCACGAACGCCTGATCGTCGCGGTCCACACCGGCGAACTCGGCCAGGTTGTCGAACTGACCACCCAGCACCTCTGGGACCTCGACCTGCACCGTTTGGCGGCTGGCCTCGCGCAGCTCGGCGACCATGCGGATGGTGCGCGTTGCTCCACGCGTAGCCGGGTCGATGGTGTCGGCCGGCGCCTGGTAGCCGGGCACCGGCGTTCCGTACAGCAGGGCGAACTCGTGAGGGTTCTGTTTGGCCCACCCGCGCACAGCGCCGGCGATGGCCGCCCACTTCTGTGGTCCGGTTTCGCCCGCCGTCTCCAGCGCTGCGTCGACGCTGTCGGCCAGGGCCGTGTAACCGTCGACGATCAGGCGCGTCAACAGTGCGTCGCGGCTCTCGAAATAGCGGTACACGGCAGAAGACGCCATACCCAGATCGCGCGCCACCGCCCGCAGCGACAGATCGGCCGGCCCCGTCTGGGCCAGCTGGGCGCGCGCCGACTCGACGATCTCGGCCGTCAACTCGGCCCTGGCACGTTCTCGGGCGGTTCTGGGAACGGCGTTCGGGGTGCTCATGTCTTCGATTGTGACGTAATTCGAGAGCAGTGACAACAATTGCGAGCAGTGCTCTTGCTTTTCTTGTTCCGTTGCCGCAGAATCACAAACGAGAGCAGTGCTCTCCCAAGTGATCAGCGCTCACAAACCGAGCAGGAAGAGAGATCGAAAATGTCGACCCATGTAGTGATCGGAGCCGGAGCAGTCGGCCGAGGGCTGGCTCGAGAGCTGGCACAGATGGGCCACGAGGTCATCGTGGTGACCCGGTCGGGTTCCGGGGGCGAGGGCCCCAACGTGACGGCGGTGGCAGCCGATGCGACCGACGCCGAGCGCCTGGCATCGATAGCCCAGGGCGCCGACGCCATCTACAACTGCGCAAACCCCCAGTACCACCGGTGGACCACCGACTGGCCGCCGATCTCACAGGCCACCATCGCCGCGGCCGAGGCCACCCGTGCCCGGCTGGTGATCATGAGCAACCTGTACGCGTACCCAAAGGGGGCCTCGCCCATGCGGGCCACCGACCCGCTCGACCCACCCAGTGTCAAGGGAGCGGTGCGAGCCCAGATGTGGCACGACGCACTCGAGGCCCATCGGGCCGGTCGCATCGAGGCCGTCGAGGTGAGGGCCAGCGATTTCTTCGGCCCCGGTATCGGCACCGAGGGGCACCTGGGAGACAGGGCCCTCAAGCCCGCACTGGCCTCCAAGACCGTGAGGATGCTGGGCAACCCCGAGCTCGCCCACAGCTGGACATATATCGGCGATGTACATGCGACGCTGGCGGCCGCCGGCACCCGTGAAGGCGTGTCGGGCCGGGCGTGGATGGCACCAACCCTCGAACCCAAGTCGGCGGCCGAGATGATCGCAGCGATATGCGCGTCCGCGGGGGTCGACACCCCGGCGGTTCGGTCGATCCCCCGCTGGGCGGTAAAGGCCGTAGGGGTGTTCTCCAAGCCGCTGGGCGAGCTGATGGAGGTGGCGTACCAGTTCGACGCACCGTTCTTCGTCGACTCGTCCGACACCACCGAGGCGCTCGGGCTGCATCCGACTCCTCTCGCCGATCAGGTTGCTGCAACCATCGAGGACTACCGGCGAGGCAACTCCAAGGCGGCCTGAGCGCCCCGTGCACCAACGCGATCTAGCCTCGTCGCAGTGACAGGCATCCGCACCCAGGTCGTTGGCACCATCAGTTCGGTCGGCTTCGACGGGCCCCACCGGTTCGTCGTGGGGTGCTGGCACCACACCCCCATCGGCCCCTTTGCCGACGTCATGTGGGCCGACCCCGACGGTGGGCGCACGCTGCTTGCGGGTTCAGATGAAGCGGCCCGGTTCATCACCGCGATCTACCAGTTCGATTCGGTGAAGGTCGCTCCGCTGGACGTGTTCTCCGACGGTCGGACAACAAGGGTCGACGGGCACGGGCTGAAGCTCGAGTTGATCGGCGGGCGGCGGGTGCCACTGCCGCCCCGGCGGCCGCTGTGGCTGACCCGCTTCGTCGAGAGCCCCATCGCCCGACTGACCATGGGGGTGCAAACCCACGGCGTCAGCTTCCACGGGGCTACCGAGTGGTACCAGTCGTCCGGCTGGCGCTGGGTCAGGCAGGCCGGCGGATCCCTCGGCGGCGAGTCGCTGGGTCCGATGCGACCGGTGCGACCGGCGGTGGGCGTGGGCTTCAGCGAACCACCGGCGCGGCCGTCGATCGTCAGCGTCCGAACGGTCATAGACCTGCCCGCCGACGTCGCCTTAGGGTTGGGCCTGTGAGCATCGAATCTGCCGAGGCGCACAGCGCGCTCGAGCGCCTGCGACCGATCTGTCTGGCCCTGCCCGAGGTGAACGAACGCCCCAGCCACATGACTCCCACGTTCTTCGTGCGAGACAAGAAGGTGCTGTGCCACCTGTGGGAAGACCATCACGGCGACGGTCGGCTGGCCATCTGGGCGCCGGCGCCCGCCGGTGTTCAGGCCGACCTGGTCGAACGCGAGCCACAGCGTTTCTTCGTCCCCCGCTATGTCGGCCACCGCGGGTGGATAGGCGTCCGCCTGGACGTCGATGTCGACTGGGACGAGATAGCCCACATCGTCGCCGACGCCTACCGCATCGCTGCCCCGAAGTCGTTGGTGAAGCTGCTGGACGACCGGTGACCGGTCAGCCGAACCCGCGCGAATCCTGCTTGAGGGCGGTGTCGATGGTCAGCGCCGAGGCCACCACCAGCGAGCGCAACGGGTCGGCCAGCGGCTCGTGCACCTGCAGCACATAGTTGTCTGCGGTGGTGAACAGGGTTTTGGCGAGGCCTTCGAACGTCTTGGTGATGCGGGCGACCTCGCGGCCTGTGGCGTCCTGCAGCGAGAAGTTCCAGGCCCGCCAGTTCTCAGCCTGGATGCCGCCGATCTCCTGATCGGCCACCACGTATGCAAACCGGATCTTGCCGAACACGTTCTGCTGGACGATCTGACCCACCTCGTTGCCCAGCCCGTCGCTGACGACCACCCTCGACTTCATGAGCTTGGCCGGCCGGGTGACCTGCAGAACCACGGCGCCGCTGCCATCGACGACCTGAAGCTTGTGGGTCATGAACTGATCGACCGAGGCAATGACCCTGAGCACCTTCTTGGCCGTGCTCTGCCCCACCTGGCGCACGGCACCGATCTGTGCGCCGTCCTTGTCGTATATGGCGTACTCGTTGTTGACCTCGATCAGCTTGGCTTTCTGGTTGACCACCAGAATCGGTTCGCCGAACAGGGTTCCGTCGCCGGCAAACGCAGCATCACCAGCGGCGCCGCGCTTTTGTGACTGCCTGGCGTGATCGGCAACCTGCCCCTGGACACGGTCGGGCCTGTCGGTGCCCGACACGGTCTTGGGGGCACCCGTGGGCGGGTCGACCGCCTGCACCCCGTTCGACGACACGTGCTCGGTCCACTTGTCGCCGTCCCAGTAACGATGTTCGTGGCGGCCGAGTGGGTCTGGGTACCAATCGGCCTTGGGCTTGCCTTCGCCGGAGTCGTTGATGTCGGTCACGTGGTCGAGCCTACCGACCACCCTGGCGCCGGGTGGCGAGGCCGCTCAGGCCGACGCGATCAGGCCAACCGACAGCAAGGCGAAGGCGACACCCACAATCTGAACGCGCTGAAGCCGTTCGCCGAACACGATGCGAGCCCACCCCACCGTGGCCGCAGGGAACATCGAGGTCAGCACCGCCGCTGTCGATACCGATCCGATCTGTGTGGCGGCCACGAACATTGCGTTGGCGCTGGCGCTCAGCACAGCGACACCCAGCACGGGTGGCCAAGCGGTTCGGGGAAGCCTGAACGGTGTGCGCGTGGCCGCTATCACCGCCAGCAATACGACGGCGCCGGCAGCACGTGTCGCCGCCACCGACCACAGGCCACCGTCGTCGGATGTGCGCGACAGGCACAGCAGCAGCATGCCGAGACCCAGCGCCCCGCCGAGGCCGTATCGTAGGCTGACCCCCACCGAGGCCGACGAACTCGACCGTTCGAGGCTGATCAGTGCAATGGCGAACAGCCCGACCACGATTCCTGCCGTCGCCCGACCCGAAACACCTCCGCCGGTCGCCAGATCGAACAACACGGGCAGAGCGGCCGCCCCGACACCGGCAACGGGGGCCGCTATCGACACTCTCGCCACCGCATACCCCGCGTAGATCGACATCAGCCCCATGGCACCGCCGACGCCGCCGAGTGCGCCCAGCAACAGGTCTGACCCATTGATCTGGCCGCCATCGACCCATGCGATGCCGATCGCGACCAGCATCGCCAGAGCCTGGCTGACCGCGGTGACCACCACCGCGGCGGCCTTGCGGCTGCCGAAACCGCCGAGAAAGTCGGACGTCCCGGCGAACAGGGCCGAGCCCAACGAAAGCACTATGTTCACGGCGCCAGACAATATGGGCTCAGACGGTGGGAACCGCGAGCCACACTCGTTACGTCCAAGGAGGCGTGATGTCACGAGCACGGACCTGGTTTGCCATCGCCTTGGCGCTGACCCTGTTGGGCCTGGCAATAGGGCCTGGATCCGGCGAGCAGAGCGAGCCCGACGATTCGACGGTGGCGGGCGGCCCGTCGGTGCAGTTGCCCGACAACATGAGCATCGTCGAAGCGGGGTACAGACCTTTGAACGTACGTTTGAGCGAAGGGGCACCGACCCTGGCCGAGGTCGACGACTCGGTCGTCGCCGACGGCGAACCGCTGACCGACCAACAGATCCAAGCAATCCTCGACCGGGTCGGCGGCGAGCCGCTGCAGGGCACCACCTCTGAGTTCGAGCGGCCGGCCGAGACCCTGGCGCC
The DNA here is from genome assembly GCA_020439485.1 of Acidimicrobiales bacterium. Taxonomy (GTDB): domain Bacteria; phylum Actinomycetota; class Acidimicrobiia; order Acidimicrobiales; family Poriferisodalaceae; genus JAAETH01. The sequence continues at coordinate 7,428 of JAGQSP010000340.1, forward strand.
ACCCCTGGTTGCCGAGAACATCGAGCAGACGTTCCCTCCCGCCGGCACGTCGAGCGACACCCCAGATGTGCCAGAGGGTCCGCTGCAGGTTCTGCGATATACCCCAGAAGGCGCCGTCGACATCGCCCCCTTCATCACGGTGGTGTTCAACCAGCCGATGGTTCCGGTAGCCACCCTCGACCAGCTCGACGACGTCGAGGTGCCGATCTCGATAGAGCCGGCCATCGAGGGCAAGTGGCAGTGGATCGGCACCAACATCGCCCGCTTCGACCACACCTCAGACGTGGTCGACCGGCTGCCGATGGCCACCTCATACACGGTCACGATTCCGGCAGGAACCACATCACAGACCGGCGGCGCGTTGGGCGAGACGGTGAGCTTCGGCTTCCAGACGCCACCCGCACGGGTGGTCCAGCTGACACCATCCGACGAACAATTGCGGACCACCCCGGTGTTCGTCGCCACATTCGACCAGCTCGTCGACCCAACTGCGATCTTGGCGGTCACTTCGGTGACCGCAGCCGGCGCACCGGTGAAGGTCAGGCTGGCGACCGACGAAGAGATCGCCGCGGACGAACAGGCCCAGCGCCAAACCGGCAGCTCGCCCGATGGTCGCTGGGTTGCGTTCACCCCAACCTCGCCCATGCCAACCGACGCGCCGGTGGTCATCGACTTCGGACCCGATCTGCCGTCGGCCGAGGGGTCGCTCACCAACGACCTGCAGCGCTTCACCGCCCGCACCTATCCGCCGCTGCGCTACGTGCGGCTCAACTGCTGGTGGGACGGATGCCCGCCGCAGTCGCCCTGGGGTCTCGAGTTCAGCACCCAGCTCGACATCGAAGCCTTCGACCCTGCCTGGGTCAGCGTGTCTCCGGAGGTGCCTGGCCTGCGTGCAGTCGCCGACTGGCAGAACATCACCATCACCGGTGCGTTCACCAAGGAAACCACCTACCGGGTCACCATCGATGCAGCGCTGGCCGACGTGTTCGGCCAGACCTTGGGCGAGGACCTCACGGTAGAGGTCAGGGTCAATTCACCTAGGCCCCAGCTGCACCAGATCGACCAGCAGATCGTCACAATCGATCCGTACACCGACACGCCCACGATCGAGATCTCGTCGGTCGAGCACGACGAGCTGCGGGTCACCGTGTTCGACCGCACGGCGGACCAGTGGAGCGAATACCGCGGCCTCCTAGACGACCGCTACAGCGAGCAGTGGAAGCTGCCCGATTGGCCGGGGGCGTTCACCCGAACCATCGATGTCGAGCGGGGCGAAGGGTATGTAGACGTCACCTCCATCGACCTGTCCGATGCTCTGGGCGATGGGCCGGGTCACGTCGTGGTCGTTGTCGAGCCGGTACGGCGCATCACCGGCGACGATCGTTGGGACAACCGGCCGATAGTGGCGTGGGTGCAACGCACCGACATCGGCATCGACGCGTTCGCGACACCTGGGGCCGTCGTGGTGTGGGCAACCGACCTCGCCACCGGCAGCCCGATCGAAGGTGCCGATGTTCGCCTCACCCCATCTGGCCGTCAGGGCAGCACCGATGCCGAGGGCCTGGTCGACATCGACATCTCCGGCAACCAGGGCTACGAGTACGAGGGGCTGGTGCTTGCCACGGTCGGATCCGACACAGCGCTGCTGCCCCATTGGGGCTGGGATCGCAACGCCGCGGTCGACCGCCTGGTGTGGCACACGTTCACCGACCGGGGCATCTACAGGCCGGGCGAAACGATGCGTCTCAAGGGATGGGTTCGCAATCTGACCCTGTCCGGCAACGCCCAGATCGAGCTGTTCGATTCGGGCAGCAATGTCGCCTACACCGTCTGGGACCCACAGGGCAACGAGCTGGCAAGCGGCACCACAGCGTTGTCGAGCCTCGGAGGCTTCGACCTGGCCGTCGACATCCCGGCCGGTTCGAACCTGGGCTACGCGTGGCTCGACCTGTCGATCCCCGGCCGCGATTCCTACGGCACCCAGTTCCGCATCGAGGAGTTCCGCCGCCCCGAGTTCGAGGTGCGCACGTGGCCCGACTCGCCCGGCCCGTACCTGCTGACCCAGCCCGCCACGGTCGGTGTCGAAGCCGAGTACTACTCGGGCGGACCGCTGAGCGATTCGTTGGTCGAATGGCGGGTTTCCACCAGCGACGCGTCGTACTCGCCCCCCGGACACGACGAGTTCCACTTCGGCGTGTGGACACCCTGGTGGTGGTACGGCGGCATCGCCGAGGGTGGCGGTTTCAACGAACGGATCTACGGCGACGAGTACTTCATCGGGCCCGGCTTCGGCTCGCCCGATGTCGAGACCTTCGTTGGGCGCACCAATGCCGCAGGTCAGCACTATCTGCGCCTCGACTTCTTCGACGGCACCGACGACCTGCCATCGACGGTTTCGGCCCAGGCCACGGTCTATGACGTCAACCGCCAGTCGGTGGCGTCGAGCACCGACCTGCTGGTGCACCCGGCCCAGTGGTATGTGGGCTTGAGGTCGCCCGCCAACTTCGTGCGCCCTGGGGAAACGCTCGAGATCGAGACCCTGGTCGTCGACATCGACGGCGCCGTGGTCTCTGGTGCTGGTGTCAGCATCGAGCTGGCCCGCACCGAGAACCGGTACGTCGGCGGCGAATGGGTCGACGTGGCGATAGACCCCGAAACGTGCGACGTCGTCTCGTCGAGCGATCCGGTCGTGTGCAGCTTCACCCCTGTGGTGGGCGGCACCTATCGGGTGAAGGCCGTCGTCACCGACGAGGCGGGCCGAAC
>JAGQSP010000341.1 GCA_020439485.1 Acidimicrobiales bacterium
TTGTGCGAGAGCGAGCCTTGGCCTTGGCCGAGCGCGCCGGACGCTTGGTCGAAGCCGCCCGACGACCGCTGGACGAACGCGTCGAAGACGTCGACCGGCGACGGTTAGTGGTCGATTTACGGCGCGTAGTAGCCACGACGTTTCAAGGTAGCGAAGTATCGCCCCTACGTCTCACCGAGTTGTCCGTTTCGCCGCCGGTATTCGGCTCAGGCGACCTGTATCAGTGCCACGATGGGCGGGCGCCGCTGGGTTTCGTCACCCACGAAGCGTCCGACCGCTCGGCGCATCGCACGCTCGAGGTCAGATGCGCTGGGTTTGCCGTCGAAGGCCTTGTCGAGGGCCTTTGCCGCCAGCTCCTCGAGTTGTGGCACCAGCAAAGCGAGCTCATCGGTTGCGGCCCAGCCGCGAGACACCACTGATGGTCCACCGACCACAGACCGCTTGTCGAGATCGACGGTGGCGGTGACGAACACGACGCCTCCATCGGCCAGCTCGCGGCGCTCCGAGATGACGTCGGCGTCGATCAGCATGCCCACGCCGTGGACGTAGCGGTACCTATGCGGCAACTGGCGCGCCAGGCGTGCGCCATCGTCGTCGACCACGACCTGGCTGCCCCCCATCGGCACGATTGCGTGCTCGGGATCCAGGCCCAGATCTACAGCGAGATCTGCGTGGCGGCGCAGCATCCGGTGCTCGCCCTCGATCGGGATGAAATATTCGGGCCTGGCGACGTTGTGGAGGATGCGTAGTTCGTCTCGCTTGGCGTGCCCTGTGGTGTGAACCAGGTCTTGGCCCGAGTGGATGACCTCGGCACCGCGACGCACCAAGGCGTTGATCAGCCCGAACACGGCACGCTGATTGCCCGGAATCGGGTGGCTGCTGAGAATTACGACGTCGTCTTCGTGAACCGAGACGTCTCGGTGAGTTCCCTGGGCTATCGACGACAAGGCGGCAAAGGGCTCGCCCTGGCTGCCCGTGCACACCACGCAGACCTCGCCGGGTTCGTACTGGTCGATGGCCTCCAGCGAGTCGAGGTGGCGCTCGGGGATGTCCAGGATGCCCATCGACCTGGCGATCTCGACGTTGCGTTCCATCGAACGGCCAGCCGGGAAGATCGTGCGACCCTCGTCGATGGCAACATCGGCGATCTGTTGGACCCTGTGAAGATGGCTGGCGAAGCACGAGGCGATGATGCGGCGTCCGCGCAGTTCGGGCAGCAGGCGCCTGAAGGTCTCGCCGATCTGGCTTTCGCTCTCGGAGTGACCGGGGTTGTCGGCGTTGGTGCTGTCGGCCATCAAGACCCGAATGCCCGGGTCGCGTCCCAGCCAACCCAGCCTCTGAAGGTCGGTCAAACGGTTGTCTACGGGCGTGTTGTCGAGCTTGAAATCGCCGGTGTGCACCATTGGCCCCTGGGGCGTGTGCACCACGATGATGTTCGACTGTGGCACCGAGTGGGTGACGGGCAAGAACTCGACCCGGAACATGCCGATGTCGACGGTCTGGCCATCGGCAACCGGGTTGACGCGTCCATCGATGCGCGCCTCGTCGAGCTTCGACTGGGCCAGCGCCATGGTGAAGGGCGAGCCATACACCGGAGCCTTGAAGTCTCGCAAGAAGTGCGTGACGCCACCGACGTGGTCCTCGTGACCATGGGTCACCACCAGGCCCACGATCGATTCGGATCGTTCGAGCAGGTACTCGTTGTCGGGCAAGATCACGTCGACACCGTGCATGGTGGCGTCGGGGAACATCAGGCCGTAGTCGATGACCAGAACCTGTCCCTCACACTCGATAGCCGTGCAGTTGCGTCCGACCTCACCCACCCCACCGAGGAAGGTGATCGTTACGGGGGCGGCCACTCAGCGCTTCGCCACTAGGGCGGCGTAAACCTCGCGCGCCCTGTCTTCGAGGCCAGATGGGGTTGGCCCCATCGGCAGTCTCGGTTCGCCGGCGGGCAGACCGAGGGTGCGCAGCATCGCCTTGGTGGGCACCGGGTTCGGGGCGTCGTTCGAAGACTCGAACGCATAGCTCGCGAGCATCCTGGCATTGGCCCGTATGGCTCCAGCAGTGTCGCCGGCGGCGAAGGCATCGAACATCTCGACGAAGTCCGGTGCCGTCCAGTGGGCGCACACACTGATCACCCCCACGGCACCTACCGCCAGCAAGGGCAGCGTCAGTGAATCGTCGCCGCTGTACACATCGAAGCCGGCGGGCGCCTCGGCGATGACCCTGGAGGTTTCGCCCGGGTTGCCAGCCGCATCCTTCAGCGCCACCACGTTGGGGATCTGGTGGGCCATCGCCAAAAGGGTGTCGGTCTCGATCTTTCGGTTGGTCCGGGGCGGGATGTCGTAGACCACGATCGGCAGATCGACTGCGTCCGCAATGGCCTCGAAATGACCCCAGATGCCCGCCTGGGATGGGCGGTTGTAATACGGGGTAACGATCAACAACCCGTCGGCGCCACACTCTTTGGCCATCTTCGACTGGGTGACCGAGTGGCGGGTGTCGTTGGTGCCCGACCCGATGACCACGGGGACCGTGACCGCCTCGCAGACAGCCTTCCACAGCTCCCAGTCTTCCTCGTCGGTGATGGTCGGGCCCTCACCCGTGGTACCGGTGATCACCAGGCCGTCGCAGCCCTGGTCGATCAGCCACTTGGCGAGCTTCACCGCACCATCCACGTCGAGCGACCCGTCCTGTGCGAATGGGGTGATCATGGCGGGTACGACCCGTCCGAAGCGGCCTGTCATCAGGACGATCCTTCCGTAGCGCGGTCGATGCCGAGGGTGGCCAGTAGGTCCTCGTGCAGCTCGAACCACACGGTGTGGTAGCTGGGAATTATGGGTTTGGTGAAGTACTCGAGGTTGCCCTCGTCGAGCAGCCGCAACGCGGTGCCGAACCGCGGACCGTACACCGAGTAGCGATCGATCGCGGAGCCTAATTCGGCCAGCACGTCGCGAAGGCGGGCATCGAGCTGACCGAGACGGTCGATCACCTGGGCATCGTAGTCGGGATCGGAGTGGTCGTTCAGCGTGCGCTCACCGTCGGGCTGCTGGCAGATCTGCCAATCGGTGCACAGCTGAAGGATCTCGGGATTCAACTCCAGAAATCGACCGTAGGCATTCTCGACCCGTTGGCGCACTCCCAGCCTGTCGAGTTGTGATGCCAGCAGCCGTTCACCCTCGGAGCGACCCTGGGCTGGGTTCAGCAAGTACACCTGCCGCTGCGGATTGAATACAGCCAAGCCGTCGGCGACGCAGTCGTCGAGTTCGGCGGCTATCAGCCCAGGGTCCTGGCCAACCACCTCGGCCACTGCGTCGGCCGAGGCAAACCCCTTGAGCCTCAGACCCAGAAGGGCGAGAAGCCGAATCTCGCCAGAGTGCGCCATCGGCGTCAACCGTATCTCAAGACTTGGAAGCACCAACCTGAGCCGGCGAGTCGGCCAACCACGGAATACGCCGGGCCAACAACGACCGCACCTGGTCGCGGTCGCCGAGATCGACGGTGGGCGAAGGAGCCAGGAAATATGTCAACACGATGCGCGTCGCCCACTCGACCAACTCGACCGCTGTTTGGCGGTCGACGAAGCGGGTGAGATGAGGCGCCAGGAAGATGCGAGCTGCAGTCAACAATTGCTCTAGCCCGCGAAACGACAACGTCTGCAACACCTGGCCCGGTTCGTGTTCGAGCTGGAACTGCAGCACCTCGTCGGACCCGAGCGCCTCGGTCGACACCGCTATGGCCTCGGTGAGGATCTCGAAAACGTCGTCGCCGGCCGCAGCTATCGGCTCGAGCCCCTTGAAGAACGCCCTGACCCTTTCGCGCCTGACCGCGTCGTAGATGGCGTCTCGACCACCCGTGAACGTGCGGTACACGGTGGCCCGGCTGACCTCGGCTTCAGAAGCGATGTCGTCGATGGTGGTCTTGGCCCACCCCCATCGGCTGACGCATCGGTCCGCGGCGTCGAGTATTCGGTGGTAGTTCGACGCTTCGGTCATGGTGTTTCGACGATAAGCGACACCGCAAGCGTCATCAACCGGCGGGCACGACGGCGCGAAACAGCTGGCCGCGGCCGCCGGCCTTCCAAGTCGAGTTCGCGGCAATGAACACCGAGTCGCCCGCTGCTACGGGCACATCGTCGATGCGAACCACACCCGCCGTGACCACGACTATCTCGGGGCCCCAGGTCGAGCGGGTTACCGCGCCGTCCAGTTCGAGGCGGCGAAGCTCGAACTCTGGGCTGGGTGTGCGGTAGACGTATTCGCCGTCGGCGTCGTCACCTTCCAGCACAACCACCTGCGAAGGGGTCGGGTCGACGACGGAACAGAGTTCGTCGACGTCGATGTGTTTGGGCGTCAGCCCACCGCGCAACACGTTGTCGGACGACGCCATGATCTCGACGCCCAACCCCTCGACGTACGCGTGCAGCACGCCCGCGGCCAGATGTATGGCCTGGCCCGGTGCCAACTCGATGGCGTTCAAGAGCAGGGCGGTGACGATTCCGGGGTCTCCGGGGTGCACGCGCGCAATCGAGCGCGCCACGGCCCGCTCGAGCTCGAAGGGGCCGTCCGAGCGCACCGCTGCGCCCACAGCCTCGGCCAACGCCTGGCCGGCCACGCGATCGGTGGTCAGCAAGCCGCGCAACAGACCCGTGAGGTCGTCGCGCGACGGGTCAGAGCGCAACACATCGAGCACACCCGCCAGCTCGGCAACCCGAAGAGACTCGAGCAACTCGATCGATGCGGCCACCTCGCGGAACCCCACCAGCGCCCGGAACGGCGTCAGCGCGCAGATCAGCTCGGGCTTGTGGTTGTCGTCCTTGTACGACCTGTGTGGAGCATCCAATGCGATGCCCGCGAGGTTCTCGCGGTTGAACCCCACCACGGCCTGCTCTATGGATGGGTGAGCTTGCAGAGACAGGGGCTCGGCAGCAGCCAACAGCTTCATCAGAAAGGGCAGGCGACCGAAGCGTTCGTGGACACCGGCACCCAGCACCCGCACAGGGTCGTCGGCCACGAGCTGGTCGAGGGCCACGACGGTTCCACCAACGTCGACCGCCGAGGGTGCTGCCGGGTGAGCCCCCATCCACACCTCGGCCTCGCGCCGACCCGAGGGCTGCTCGCCACGCAACGCCGCAATCAGATCGGTGGAACCCCAGGCGTAGTCGCGAACAACGTTGCGCATCGTCGAAAGACTCATGGCGATCCAGTCGGCCGTCGCTGGGCTTCCCCAAGAAACTCGTTTCGAACCAGCCTGGTCACGCTGGAGACGTCCGACAGGTTCCAGCTGCCCGATGCCTCGACGTACGACAAGAACATCCGGGCGAGGTACTGGCTCTTGGCTGCGATGTCGTCTGCGGGCCAGCCGAACGGACTCAGCCGCACCTCGAAGAACCCGGCGACCAGGTCGCGGACCTGACGTGAC
>JAGQSP010000342.1 GCA_020439485.1 Acidimicrobiales bacterium
GGATCATCGGGGAAGTGGATGACACCGAAGCACCAGTCGGCCGGCGCCGGCGACACCTGGGCGCTCGCGGAAAGCGAGGCGACCCCCAACACCACGCCAACCATCACCAAAACGACTGGAACCTGCTTCACGGAGCCTCCTCGAGAGGCTCGCCACAATCGGTGAACCATCGCACCTCTCCATCGACGAACCCGACCCTGGTCTGTTGAACGACCGCCTCTTCTGCGCCTCGGTCTCGCCTTGCTATCTCGACGAGCACCAGATCGTCGACGGCTCGCGTCAGGCCGTCGCGGGCGAACTCACCGGTGAGCAGGTCGGAGGTGCTCAAGACCTCAACCTCGATTGGCTGACCGGCGACCTCTTGGAGGTAGGCAGCACATTGTTCGTCGCCGTAGCGCTCGAGCACCGCCGGGTGCAGTGCTGTCAAGAGGAACTCGAAGTCGGCCTGGCCGATGGCTGAGGCCCAGGTAGCGAAGAACTCGTCTACGGCCCGACCCGGGTCGGCCGGATCGACCATTTCGGCCGTTGTCGAAGTGGGCGACGTGGTGGACGGAACCGACGTGGTGGACGGAACCGACGTGGTGGACGGAACCGACGTGGTGGATGGGATCGACGGGGCCACCACCGACGTTGTCGCGATGTCCGGAACGGTCGTAGGCGTTGTCTCTGTCGAGGCCGAGGGCTCGGGCTGATCGTCAGACGCGAAATATCGGACCAAACCCACGATGCCCGCCACCGCGCTCAGAACACCAAGGGCAATCAGCGCCGTTGCGAGCCGTTTGGTGACAGAGGTCTGCATCGGTGCCGACGGTAAGAACGATGCGTCATCGAAGCGTCAACGGGCTCGGTGACGCATCGGTGATGCAGATCTGCTCGAATTGTGCCGATGCCTGAGCCGATGGGAGAAGTGTCGCCGATAGATCGGTTGCGCCGCAGGGGCTCTGTCGATTGGACCGACGCCTCACTGCGACCTCACCGGTTCGCGCCGCCGAACGTCGAGTCGGACATCGCCCCGCGCCGAAGGGTTCAGCGCCAACTCGTGCAACGACACAACACGCGCCTGACGCTGCTGGCCGCCGGCGCCGGCATGGGCAAGACAGCCGCCCTGGCCATCGCCATTCAAGAAAACCGGCTGACGCCGCGGGGAACCGACTGGTGGCTGGCCTGCCAACCAGGTGACGCCGACGCACAGCACCTGTTGGCGTCGCTCGGAGTTGCAGCCCAGATCGGGCCGATCTCAGACCCCGAACAGCTGTCGTCGACGATCGCGGGCATGGCGCCAGAGCCTGTGTGCATCATCTTCGACGATCTACACCATCTCGGAGCCCAGCCCAACGAGGCCAATCAGCTGATCCAGTGGCTCTGCGATCAGTTGCCGTCGAACGCTCACCTGGTCCTGTCGACTCGGCGCGAGCCGCCGCTGGCATTGTCTCGTTGGGAGGCCCAGCGGCAGTTGGCCAGGATCACCCCGGCCGACCTGCTGCTGACCGAGGACGAGGTTCTCGCCGTTTGTGGTGCCGAAGGAATGAATCTCGGAGGCTGGCCGGCACTGGTGTCACTTGCCTCTCAAGGTGTCGACTACGTGAGGTTCATCGAGGAAGAGGTGTTGCCTCATCTCTCGCAATCTGAACGACTGGCCTTGAACCATCTGGCAGCCCTTCGAGAGGCGGACCAGACAACGCTGGAGGACCTCACCGCCACAGAACCGGCAGTTCTGGCGCCCATACCGCTGGTGAGCCACCGCGCGGATACCTGGGAAGCACACCGGCTGTGGCCAGACGTGCTCGACATCGACGCCGAACCGATACGTCAAGCCGCGTTCCGATCTCTGATGGAACGCGGCGAACACCAGGCTGCTGTGGACCTGATGCTGAGGACTGACGGGCCAGATCAACACCTTCTGGCCGCGGTCGCACAGGTGATCGTCTCAAAGCACCAAACGCCGGCCACCAAGGTGCGTTCGTGGGCTTCCTCGTTCCCGTCCCGGCTACACGACAGCCCCGAGTTCAGCTTCATAGACGGACTCGCGTTGCGCGCCGACAGACCGTCCAGCCCCCAGTGCAGGGACGCGTTTGATGCCGCCGCTACGGGGTTCAAGGAGCGAGGCGATATCGAGGCCGAGGCCACTGCCCTGGGACAGGTTGTCTTCAGCACATACGTCAGCCGCGACATGGCGCGCCTCACAGCATCGATGCAGCGCGTTGGCCAGCTTGCTGTTGCCGGCTCGCGGACTGCCCACCAGATCACGACAATCGGTGGTGCGATGATGGCCCTGGCGGCAGGCCACCCCCAGGCCGTGGTCGACCGGGTTGGTCAACTCGACACGGAACGACTGGCGCCGACCCTGGCCAGCCTCGCCAAGTGGATGGAGGCCGGAGCTCTGGCCCAACTGGGTCGGCCGTCCTCGGAGGTGGCAAGAGCCTCGAGCGATCTGTGGCCGCACCTGCCAGGAACAGCGGACTCGCTCATGTGGGCGCTGCTTCGTGAAGGGGCCTGGCAGCAGATCATCGAGATGATCGATTCGGAGCCGCGGCTGGCAGGCAGCCGCGATCGGTTTCTGTGGTTGGCGTTCAGGGCCGGAGCACTTTCGTGCTTGGGCAGGCTCGATGAAGCCGACCAGTGCCTGTTCGAGGCCGGGAAGATCCGCGACACCACCAACTGGCGGGCTCTGGTGCAACTGCACATGGTCGAGGCGGTGCAGGCGCTGCAACGCGGCGACATCGCTACGGCCAAGGACCGAATGGTGCTGAGCACTCGAGACCATCCGGTGGCTTCTGCGGCCCGGGCGATGTACCTGGTGGCCCCCCGTTTGGTTCTGGAGTTGACCCCGGAACACCGCGATGACCTCGTAGCCCACCTGACTGGTCCGCTACACAGACGTGACCTCGAGTTGTTCGACGCGCTGCTTGCATGGCGCTCGGGTTCGCCAGATGAACTAGCCGGTGTCGAGTGGCCCAACCAGCCTGGAGAGCTGCTCACCGCACTGTTCCTCGACGGGATGGTCGAGTTCTTGTTGGCCGCGACCGAGTGCGGCAGACCCGAGGTCTGGCCTGCCTGGAACTGGCTGTTCGCCACGATCGGAGAACCGGCGCGGGCTCTGGTCAGGCACGCCACATCCTCGGCGTCAAAGGGTCAGGCAAAAGCGGCAGTCACTGTGCTGGCCGAGGTCCCGGTTCCGCCCACCAACCCCAGACGGCTTCGCATTCTGGGGCAGTCCCAGCTGATGATCGGCGAAACCATGGTGCAGACGGCCGACTGGCGGCGCGAGCGTGTGCGGTCACTGCTTGGCTACCTGGTCTTGAATCCGGTGGCGACGCGCGAAGCCGCCACGGCAGCCCTGTGGCCCGACGCAGACTCCGACTCGGCGCGCCGCAATCTGAGAACGACGCTGAACCTGCTGCAGCGGGTCCTGGAACCTTCCCGGATGTCTGGTGATGCTCCGTATTTCGTGCGCTCTGACGGCGCAACCCTGTCGCTGGACACCCAGTGCCTGCAGGTCGATCTGTGGGACTTCGAGGCCGCTATCGATGCGGCTGTGCAACTGCGCTCCGACGGGCTCGCTTCGCAGGCAACAGATCACCTCGACGCCGCAATCGACCTCTACAAAGGCGAGTTCCTCGAAGACGCCGACGAGGCCGAATGGGTGGCAGATCAGAGGTGGACCCTGCGGTCGCGCTTGCTGACCGCGCTGATCGATTCGGCCCAATCCCACCTTGCGATGCAACAGGTCGACAAGGCACTGGCCCACGCGATGCGCGCCACCGCGATGGAACCTTGGAGCGAACCGGCTCATCGCTTGGTGCTGGAATGCCTGGTGGAGCGCGGCGACACTGCCGAGGCGCGCAGAGCTGCGGTCAGGTGCGCCGAGACCCTGGCCGAGGTGGGCGGGGCCGCAGATGCCCGGCTGGCCGAGCTATTGCAGAGGCTGGCAGGACCTGGGCAGCGCTAGACCAGGGGTCGATCGGTAGGCCTGACGGGCGACGGCAGCGCCGTGGATCCCATCAAAGACTCGTCTACCGCCGCAGCACACGCTCGTCCCTCGGCGATGGCCCAGACGATGAGGCTCTGACCACGGCCCATGTCGCCACAAACCCAAACGTCGTCGATGTTGGTCTTGTAGGTGTCGTCGCGAGCGACGTTGGTGCGGGCGTCGAGCTCTACGCCCAACTGCTCCAGCAAGCCACCGCTCTGCGGACCGGTGAAGCCCATCGCCAGGAACACCCGCTCGCACGGAAGCTCGAAGTCCGATCCGTCGACCTTCTCGAACTTGCCGTCGACCATGACGACCTCGTGAGCCTTGAGGGCCCTGACGTTGCCCTGGTCGTCGCCGAGGAACGCCTCGGTGTTGACCGAATAGATGCGTTCGCCACCCTCTTCGTGCGCCGAGGTGACCTTGTAGGTCATCGGGAACGTGGGCCAAGGGTTGCGGTCGGAGCGCTGCTCGGGCGGCCGGGGCATGATCTCGAACTGATGCACCGAAACGGCTCCCTGCCGGTGTGCGGTGCCCAAGCAGTCGGCGCCTGTGTCGCCGCCTCCGATGATGACCACCCGCTTGCCAGCCGCCGAGATCGGAACCTCGTCGACGGCCATATCGCCCAGTTGGGCACGGTTGGCCCAGGGCAGGTACTCCATCGCCTGGTGGATACCACCAAGCTCTCGACCAGGTATGGGCAAGTCGCGCCACTGTGTGGCCCCGCCGGCCAGCACGACGGCATCGAAGCGGTCGCGAAGCTCGGCGGCCGTGATGTCGACACCGACGTTGGTGTTGGTGACGAAGGTCGTGCCCTCTGCCTCCATCTGGGCGACTCGCCGGTCGATGTGGCGCTTTTCCATCTTGAACTCGGGAATGCCGT
>JAGQSP010000343.1 GCA_020439485.1 Acidimicrobiales bacterium
CGACGACGCGTGGCTGCAACCCCACGTGGCCGGGTGGAACCGATGACCTCGCTCATCGCCGCACTGCTCGGAGCCGGGCTGGGCCTGGGCATCGTGCTCGCTGGAGCGGGTTGGCGAGGCGTAACGCTCCTGCCGTCATGGCGGGTCCTGTTCCCAACACTCGACCGGGCACAGACCGCAGCCACATGGCTTGCCGCGGCGGTGGTCAGCGGTCTCGTCGTTCTGGCCCTGACCGGATGGCCCGTCGCAGCAGTGCTCGTCGCCGTCACGGTCGGCTGGCTCCCACGTCCGCTCGCAGCCCGAGCGCACGTTCAGAACGCCTCCGCGCGAACCGAAGCGATCGCTGTGTGGGCCGAGATGATCCGCGACAACATCGCCGGATCGGCCGGTCTGGAACAGGCCCTCATCGCGGCGTCGGCCGTCGCTCCCGAAGCGATCGCACCCGAGTTGCGCCGCTTCGCAGCACGCGTCGACCGGATGCCTACCGTCGATGCACTCGCCAGGCTCGGCACCGAGCTGGACCACCCATCGGGCGACCTGGTCGTCGTCGCTTTGGTCAACGCCGCTCGGATGGAAGCCCGAGAGCTAGGACCTCTTCTCGGCCGACTCGCCGAAACCATCCGAGCCGACGTGCGCATGCGACTGCGTGTGGAGGTCGGCCGGGCCCGCATCAGAACGTCGGCCCGCATCGTCGTGGCTACCACGCTCGTAACCATCGCGTTCTTGTTCGCGTTCTCCCGACAACTCCTCGCCGCGTATGACTCGACCGCCGGCCAGATGTGGCTGATCGTCGTCGCAGCGGTGTTCGCCCTCGGCGGCTGGATGCTCCACGCCTACAGCCAGATCGACATGCCCGAACGCTTCGCCGCCCGAACCCAACGCGAAGGGGCAAACCGATGAGCTTCATCGTCATGGCCGTCCTGGGCGCAGGCATCGGGTGCGGACTGTGGATCACAGCCCGAGCGTTGCAACCTCGACCGCTGCCAATGGCCGAGATCGCAGCGATCCTGGACCGACCAGGAAGACCCTTCAACGCCCCTGCTGAAACCGAACCGCAACTGTCCGCATTGGAGTCCGTTCTCGCGGGCCTGGGTCGGACCGCCATGCGAGCACTCGGGCTCGCCGACCGACCCAAACTCGCCGACCAGTTGAGGGTCCTCGACAAGACCCTCGAACGCCACGCCTACGAGAAGATGCTGGCCGCCGTCGCGGGGTTCGCGATCCCCGTGGCCATGGGCTTGGTCCTCTTTGCTGGGGGAGTGGCTGTGTCGCCGCTGGTGCTGGGCGTGACCGGTGCCGGAATGGCGATCGTGGGGTTCCTCTATCCCGACCTGCCGCTGACCGACAAGGTCGAGCAACGACGCCGAGCCTTCCGCCATGCGTTCTCGGCCTACCTCGACCTCGTCACCATCCTCCTCGCTGGAGGCGCCGGCATCGAGTCGGCACTCGAGGGCGCAGCCGAATCGGGCGACGGATGGGCGTTCGCCGAGATCCGCCGATCCCTCCGACGAGCACGACTCACACGCCGCACTCCATGGGACGCATTCGACCAGCTGGGCACCGACCTTGGCATCCCAGAGCTGTGCGAGCTGGCTGCATCGGTCTCGCTCGCAGGCGACCACGGCGCCCGCATCAAAGGGTCACTCACAGCCAAAGCCGACGCCCTCCGAGCAGCACAGGCAGCAGACCTCGAAGCAGCCGCCGAAGCACGCACCGAGAAGATGATCGTCCCAGTCGTCGTGATGATCCTCGGCCTGGTGCTCTTCATCGCCTACGGCGCCGTCCAAGCGATCACCGACGGCGGCACCACCCAATTCGCCCCACAACCGGAACTCATTCACAACGGAGGCTGACCCCGGACGTGTCGCGAACCCACCACCCAACAAGTCCCTGGTGACACCAGAACCCAAAGGAGAACCCAATGAACACACTGACCACCTACTACGACTTCCTCCACATGGGCATCGAGTACAACCTCAACCTCGCCGGAGTTGGCACCCGCGACGAAGACGGAGCGGTCTCCACCGAGATGGCCGTCGTCATGGCAGCGATGGTCGCTATCGCCGTGGCACTCGGCGTCATCTTCATCGCCAAAGCCAGAAGCAACGCCAACAACATCCCCGACAGCGTCAGCCCGCCTGCGTGATGCGCCGACCAAACCGGCGAACCGCAAGGCGAAACCGGCTCGGCGAAAGCGGTGCAGTCGCCACCGAACTGGCAGTGATCATGCCCGTGCTCATCCTGCTCGCCCTGATCCCTGTGCAGATCGGACTGTGGTGGCACGCATCCCAAGCCGCCCAGACCGCTGCCGAGG
>JAGQSP010000344.1 GCA_020439485.1 Acidimicrobiales bacterium
TACCGTCCAGCGTCGCGGCGCCGATGTATTGGAAGTTCTCTGCCAACCCGAAGTGTTCGAGGATGCGCCGGGCCGAAACGTCGGGCTTGGATGTGGCTGTGGCCACGGTGCGCCCCGAGGCCACCAGCGCCCGCAGCACTGCGGCCACACCGTCGTACAGCACGTTCTCGGCCCAGCCGATGTGGTCGTAGTACTGGCGATACACAGACACTGCGTCTTCCACCCGGGCCGGATCGACCCCCAGCTGAGGGAAGACCACACGAAGCGGTGGCCCTATGTACCGGCCGGCCTCGGCTGGGTCGATAGTTATTCCGAAGTGGGCGAGAGCCCTGACAATGCCATTGGTGATGCCCACCGAGTTGTCGCTGATGGTTCCGTCCAGATCGAACAGCACCACCGGGTGCTGCAGCGTCATCGCCCGGCAGCGGTCAGCAACTGCTGCCACCGCTCGTCGCGTTGCCCCGGCTGCCGGCCCAGGCATTCGACCCGGCCCTGCTCTGCCAACCGCTCGAGGGTCGACGCCACCTCGTCGACATCGGCGAAGGCGTGCATACGCTCTGTGCGATCGCGCAGCTCTCGTGCGGTTTGGGGCCCGCGCAGCAACAACACGCCGATAAGGGCCAGCTGCGCCTGGTCGAGGCCGAGGTGTTCGTCGAGCACCTGCTTGTACTTGGTGACCCCATGGCCGCTGGTCGGGTGAACAAAGCGCGCCAGCTTGCGCTCTTTGCATTGGGTGAGCGTTGACATGACGGCCCGCTCGTCGTAATCGGTGATGGGTTCGCGGCTCGACTTCTGGTTGCAGGCGGCCACCAGCGAGTTCAGCGAGAGGGGATAGTTCTGGGGGGTCGCCAGAGCCTTCTCGATCAGCGACCCCAAGACCCTGGCCTCGATGTCGCTGAGAAAGCCGGCCGGCGGGGCGGTTTCGGGCGGCTCACCTGTGGTGTGTTGCACCCACGAGCCCGAATCGATCGGTTCGAGTCGATCCAGCCCGGTGCCGTATTGATAGGACCAAGCGGTCTCGCCGCTGCCGGTGACGACGACCACTCGATGGAACAGGCCCACTTCGGCAGCCTCGACCTCGTCGAGCAACTCCATACACTCGTCGGCTATGTCGGCATCGATGGTCACGGTGACTCCGTGGATGGTCGCGCCGATGGTGTTGGTGCAGTCGAATCGAGCGGCCGGGTAGCCGAAGTCGGTTTGGTACAGCAAGCCCCGTGCGGTGTCGGGCAGGGAGTCGACCACATAGGGCTCTAGGTGGGCCCATCGCTCTTCGCCCGGGATGAGGGTTCCGTAGAGGAATATCTTGTCGAGACTCACGTTGTCGAGCCTAGATGCCGTCGGGTCAGCGAGAGCGCAGCGACAGCAGTCCTGCTCCGGCGACTATCCACGACACGGCGATGGTGGCCATCGTCGATGCCTCGTCGAGTGGCCATGTGGCCACCACGGCGCCCAGGATCTGCACCCCGATGCCGGCCACCAGAGCGACAGAGTCGGCTACGCCGGTCTGCGGCCGTCGAGGCTGCATCCCGTCCGAGCGCAGGGCGGCCTCGATGGGTCCGGGTAGGTCTCCCGTCAGCTTCAGGGTTGCCACGGATGTCAAACCCAAACCCACCGTTGCAAGGATCATCCCGGTGATCATGAGACCCATGAGTGGTCAGTCGACCCACATGGTCGAGCCGATAGGTTTTGTGCGGCGAAACTGAACCCGCTTTCAATTGTGGTGGCTCAGCGGCCCAGATGCAGTGTCGAGCCGACAGGTTCTACCCGTGCCACGGCTGTGCGCTGCACCACGTGCGGCCGGCCCCCGAGAGCTTCGATCGAGGTGTTGGTGTTGGTGCAACCGCCGTCTTCGTAGCTCTGATAGTTGAGCTCGAAGTCGGCAACATCGAATCTGGTGCCGCCTCGTTCGACCGCTGCCGAAGACCACGCAACGGCCGTCGACGGGCCTTCGCAGGGGGCGAACACCTCCGACCACATCACGAACGAACCCAGCCGATCGCCGCCGGGCAGCAACTCGCGAATCACAGTGGTGTCGCCGGTGGATGTGTCGATGATGCTGCCGCGCCAGCCTGCCATTCCGCGGTCGATGCGCAGCCGGTA
>JAGQSP010000345.1:0-3485 GCA_020439485.1 Acidimicrobiales bacterium
GGACCAGAACGCGCCCTTGGTTGCCGTCATCGACTATGGCATCGGCAACCTTCGTTCGGCCCAGAAGGCGTTTCAGCGCGCCGGTGCCGACGCCAGGCTGACCTCAGACCCGGGCCTCATCGCAGAGGCGGCTGGTGTGGTGCTGCCCGGCGTGGGGCACTTCGGGTCGTGCATCGGACAGTTGAGGTCGTCGGGGATGTTCGACGTGACGCTCGATGCGGTGCATTCCGATCGTCCGTTCCTGGGCATCTGTGTGGGCATGCAGATGCTGTTCGAGGGTTCCGAGGAAGCCCCCGGGGTCGAAGGGCTGGGGGTCATACCCGGCATGTCCAGGCTGATACCGCCAGGGCTGCCCAGGCCACACATGCAGTGGAACCGCCTCGACATCGAGCGCCCCGAATCGCACCTGCTCGCGGGGCTCGACGGCGAGGTGTGGATGTACTTCGTGCACAGCTACGCCGCCGATACCGAGCCCGAATACATCGTCGCCACAGCCGAGTACGGGGTCGATCTGACCGCCATGGTCCAAAAGGGCGACAAGCTGTGGGCCACCCAGTTCCACCCCGAGAAGTCGGGCGATCGCGGACGCCAGTTCATCGCCAACTTCGTGTCCGAGGTGTCTGCGGGTGCCCGTGTTTGAGCTGTTCCCGGCCATCGATCTGCGCGACGGGCGCTGCGTGCGGTTGCTGCAGGGCGACTATGACCGCGAGGTCCGCTACGAGGCCGACCCGGTCGAGGTTGCGTTGTCGTTCGAGGCGGCCGGTTCACCGTGGATACATGTCGTAGACCTGGACGCGGCAAGGTCGGGGGTGGCGACGAACCTCGACGTCATCGGCTCGATCGCTTCTGCCGTGTCGGTGCCCGTGCAGTCGGGCGGTGGTGTCAGGTCGGTCGATGCGGCGAAGGCCCTGTTCGACGTGGGCGTGACCCGCTGCGTCGTCGGAACCGCCGCCGTCGAGAACCCCGACGTAGTCGATCGACTGGCGGCCGGCGGGCATCGCGTCGCCGTCGGCCTCGACGTCAAGGGCGACGAGGTGGCCATCCGCGGCTGGGAACAGGGCAGCGGCCGGTCGATTTTCGACCTGCTGCCGCGGTTCGCCGACGTGGGCGCCGACGCCGTCATAGTCACCCAGATCCACAACGACGGCATGGGCCACGGCCCCGATTTCGATGGGCTAGCTGCGGTGTTGGCGGCCACAGATCTGGCTGTTGTCGCCAGCGGCGGGGTTGGCAGCACCGACCACATCGCCGACCTGGTGCGTGTAGAGGTCGAAGGCAAGACGCTGGCCGGGGTCATCGTCGGCAAGGCCCTGCACGACGGCACCATCTCGATCGATGCCGCCGTCGCCGCATCGAAAGGAACGCGATGAAGACCGTCAGGGTCGTTCCCTGCCTCGACGTCGACAGAGGCCGGGTGGTCAAGGGTGTGCGGTTCGTGGAGTTGCGCGATGCGGGCGACCCGGTAGAACTGGCCGCTCGCTATGACCAGCAAGGCGCCGACGAGGTGGTGTTCCTCGACATCACCGCCAGCTCCGACGACCGCGACACCATCGTCGAGTTGGCAGAGCGCGCAGCCGAGGAGTTGCACATCCCCTTCACCATAGGCGGGGGAGTGCGCACTGTCGAAGACGCCAGGCGCCTGTTGCGGGCCGGGGCCGAGAAGGTTTCGGTCAACTCGGCGGCTGTCAGTCGCCCCGAGGTGGTTTCCGAGATCGCCAACGAGTTCGGTAGCCAGTGTTGTGTGGTGGCCATCGACGCCAAGCGGGTGGGCGACACCAGCGCCTGGCACGTCTATGTAAAGGGTGGTCGAGAGGACACCGGGCTCGATGCTGTCGAGTGGGCTGTCGAAGTGGCCAGGCTGGGCGCCGGCGAGATACTGCTGACGTCGATGGACGGTGACGGCACGAAGGCCGGCTACGACCTCGAGCTGACGCGCACCATCGCCGAGGCCGTCGATGTGCCGGTGATCGCGTCGGGCGGTGTCGGAACGCTCGAGCACCTGGTGGCCGGCGCCGTCGAGGGCAAGGCCGATGCGGTTTTGGCCGCATCGATCTTCCACTTCGGGCAACACACGGTTGCCGAGGCCAAGCAGGCACTGCTGGATGCCGGGGTGGCCGTGCGCCCGCCTGGAGCCTGACCGGGGCTGAATAGGTCTGCGGCCGGGCCACACGGCTAAGCTCGCTCCTCATGGGGGAGGGGGCTCACCACGAGGACATCAAGCTCTCTCTCGTCGACGCTGTAACGGAGCTGATCGCCGCGCACGGCATCGAGGGATTCACCGTCAGCGACGTCACCGGCAAGGTGGGGATCGCCCTGGGCAGCTTCTACCGCTACTTCGATTCGAAGGAGCAGCTGATCGAGGCGGCCATACTCAACCATCGGGCCGAAACCTCCGACCTGCGTGCCTTGATCGACAAGGGCGAACACGACCCGATCGATCTCATCGGCATGTTCCTCAGCCGCAACTACGTGACCATGTCGCACGAGCCGGCGCGCGCCGGTTTCGAACATGCGGTGATCGGCCACCCGTTCTACGCCAAGCTCATAGCGGCCGACGCAACAGCGCTGCTCGAGCTGAACCCACCCTCGGACGAGCTGGTGAGGCGTCGAAGCGACTTCATGGTGTCGCTGCTGAAGGGCTTCATGATCGCTGCCCACGAGTACGCGGCCGATCATCCCGAGGTGTTCGACGACGAGCTGGCTCTGGTCGACGCGATGACGATTATCAAGCGGGTATTCGGCGAGACCTGACCTGGGGATCGTCGCAACACATCTAGGGGGACCATGTATCCAGGAGTCCATGCGGCGGAAAAGCCCGATCACCCGGCGGTGATCATGGGCCGCACCGGAGAAACCCAGACCTATGCCGAACTGGACGAGCGCTCGTCCAGGCTGGCGTCGTTCTGGGCCAGCTCTGGTCTGCAGAAGGGCGACCACATCGCCCTGTTCATGGAGAACCAGATCCGCTTCATGGAGGTCGTCTGGTCTGCATTGCGAAGCGGGCTGTACGTCACCGCCATCAACAGCTACCTGTCGGCTCCCGAGGTCGCCTACATCGTCG
This sequence comes from Acidimicrobiales bacterium, assembly GCA_020439485.1. Taxonomy (GTDB): domain Bacteria; phylum Actinomycetota; class Acidimicrobiia; order Acidimicrobiales; family Poriferisodalaceae; genus JAAETH01. The sequence continues at coordinate 3,062 of JAGQSP010000345.1, forward strand.
ACGACTGCATGGCCAAGGCCGTGGTCACGTCGGCGGCGCGCCACGCAGTCGCGTCCGAGGTTCAGGCGCTGGGCGAGACACCAGCCGTCGACACCTGGCTGCTGGCCGGAGCCGAAGGTGCCGCACCCGGATTCGACGACTACGAAGCCGCCATCGCGGCGGCCGATCGCTTCGACCCAGAGCTCGAGACCATGGGCTCCACGATGCTGTACTCGTCTGGGTCGACCGGACGCCCCAAGGGCATCCTGCGCGCCCTTCCGGGCACCCACCCCTCCCAACCCGACGCCAGGGCGCTTGGGTTGGTAGCCAACTACGACTATGGCCCCGACATGGTCTACCTGTCGCCGGCGCCGATGTATCACGCGGCCCCGCTGGCCTTCGTCACAGGAGCCCAGCGCCACGGCGGCACCGTGGTGATGATGGA
>JAGQSP010000345.1:3636-4211 GCA_020439485.1 Acidimicrobiales bacterium
GAGGTCAAGCGTCAGATGATCGACTGGTGGGGGCCGATCCTCTACGAGTACTACGCCGGCACCGAGGGCATGGGCAGCACCATCGTGACCAGCGAAGAGTGGCTGACCAAGCCGGGAACGGTGGGCAAGCCGCGCAACTGCGAGATCGTCATCGCCGACGAGGACGGCACCATCTTGCCCGCAGGCGAGATCGGCACCGTCTACTTCCGCGGCGCCGCCGACTTCGAGTACCACAACGCACCCGAAAAGACTGCCGAGGCCCACCTCGACGCCAACACCGCAACCCTCGGCGATGTCGGCTACGTCGACGACGACGGCTACCTGTTCCTGACCGACCGCAAGGCGTACATGATCATTTCGGGTGGCGTGAACATCTACCCCCAAGAGGTCGAGGACTGCCTGGTCTTGCACCCCGATGTCGCCGACGTGGCCGTGTTCGGTGTGCCCGACGCCGAGATGGGCGAACAGGTGAAGGCCGTCGTGCAGCCCGCCGAGGGAGTTCAGACCGGCCCCGAACTCGAACGCGCCATCATCGCCTACACCCGCGAACATCTGGCCCACTTCAAGTGTCCCAA
>JAGQSP010000345.1:4292-5300 GCA_020439485.1 Acidimicrobiales bacterium
AAGATCGTCTAGCCCCAAAGGCCCGGCCGTCGAGGTCGAAAGTCCGGATTGGGCGACTGCTCCAAGGCGCTAGCTTGGGACACCATGCTCAGACTTGTCCTGCCCAAGGGGTCGCTCGAGAAGGCGACGCTTCAGCTGTTCGAAGAGGCCGACCTGGCCGTCAACCGCAGCAGCTCCGTCGACTACAAGGCCGAAATCGACGACCCCAGGGTCGCGGACGTGCGCATCCTGCGGCCACAAGAGATCGGTGGCTACGTCTCCGACGGCTTGTTCGACATGGGCATCACCGGCCGCGACTGGATCGAGGAGACCTCGGCCAACGTCGTGTCCCTGGGCGAGATGAAGTACTCGAAGAACACCTCCAAGCCGGTTCGGATCGTGCTGGCGGTGCCCAACGATTCGCCGTGGCAGACGGTTTCCGACATGCCCAACGGTGTCAAGGTCTCGACCGAGTATCCAGAGTTGACCCGGCGGTACTTCGCCGATGCCGGCATCGAGGCCGACATCAAGCTGTCGTACGGCGCCACCGAGGCCAAGGCCCCAGACATCGTCGATGTGGTCGTCGACATCACCGAGACCGGTCGGGCTCTGAAGGCCGCCGGTCTGCGCATCCTCGACACCATGCTCACCAGCTATACCGAGTTGGTCGTCAACCCCGAGGCCTACCAAGACCCCGACAAGCGCAAGGCCATGGAGCAGATCAAGACCCTGCTCGACGGTGTTCTCGATGCTCGCGGGCGGGTACTGGTGAAGATGAACGTCCCGGCCGACGCACTGCAGGCTGTCATAGAGGTGCTGCCGTCGGCCAAGGTGCCAACGGTCAACGAGCTGTTCGGCGGCGCCGGTTATGCGGTCGAGACGGTGGTGTCGAAGGACAAGATCAACATCTTGATCCCAGAACTGGTCGAGCGTGGTGCCACCGACATCCTCGAAATGGGCATCGCCAAGATCGTGCCTTAGCTAGCTGCTAGTTCGCGCCCTTCGGGCGCTCATACGCAGATTGGTCTT
>JAGQSP010000346.1 GCA_020439485.1 Acidimicrobiales bacterium
TGTTCAAGTACCCGGAGGGTCTTGCATTCGGCGTCGCCGATCTGCGCTCGCGCGCCGAGGCCGCCAGGCCGTGAGGTCGTTCCCTGTGGCCCGTTGCGCTCTCGCGGTGGTGCTGGTGGGTGTGCTGGCGTCGTGCAGCGACGGCGGTCGCAGCCTCGAGGCGTTCTGCGACCAGCTCGACGTGATGCAAGAGGCCGACGTGAGCTTCGGTCAGATCGATCTCGACGACAGCGTTGCGGTGCACGAGTCGTTGTCAGAGTTCAGCGACCACTTCGAACGGCTGGCAGAGGTGGCCCCAGACGACATCAGCGAGCAGACGGCAGCAGTGGCACGCTTCGGTGTGGCTCTAGCCGAAGCGGCTCTGAATGCGAACCCAGACGACCCGTTCGACCGTGCAGCCCTGCTGGCCGACGCCACCACGGCCGAGCCGGACGCGCCGGCTGCCATGGAGCAGATAGCCGCCTACGCAGCTCGAAACTGCGCCGCGGCCCCCTGAGGGCCGCGGCGACAGCCTCAGATGATCTCGCCTCGCTTGACGATGACGTTGTCGCACAGACCGTATTCCTTGGCCTCCTCGGCCGTGAACCAACGGTCGCGCTCTGAGTCGGCTTGAATCTGCTCGACCGACTGGCCACTGTGCTGGGCGATGCGCTCGGCCATGAGCCGCTTGATGTAGGCAAGCTGCTCGGCCTGGATGGCGATGTCGGAAGCCTGACCGCGCACGCCACCGAGGGGCTGGTGCATCATCACACGAGCGTGAGGCAGGCAGTATCGCTTGCCAGGCGCGCCGGCGGTCAGCAGGAACTGGCCCATCGAAGCTGCCATGCCCATGCACAGGGTGCCGACGTCGCACTGCACGAACTGCATCGTGTCGTAGATGGCCATGCCCGCAGACACCGAACCACCCGGCGAGTTGATGTAGAGCCAGATGTCGGCCTCCGGGTCTTGACCCTCGAGGTACAGGATCTGAGCCGCTACCTGGTTGGCGATGTCGTCGTCGACCTCGGTGCCGAGGAAGACGATCCGATCGTTGAGCAGCTTGGCGTAGATGTCGAACGGGGTGCCCGACCCGGCGTTTGAGAGGTTCTGGATGGGCATCGTCATCTTTGCTGAGCTCCGTTTCGTAGGTGCCGGCAGGCCCGATGTGGCTGCCTGCTCCGATCGCAATGTACCGGTCGACCGCCGAGCCGCAACGCCAAGCGAAGTCGGCGACGTTGGGCAAGGGTCGCGATCACCTGGTAAGCAACGATCTGTGAGCAACCCTGAAACGCTCGGCGACCTGTCCACACCGGTGCTCTGGGCAGATTCGGCCGCCCTCGAACACAACTTGGCAACGATGGCCGAGCGGTGGCCGGGAACATCGCTGCGTCCGCACGTCAAGGCCCACAAGACCACCGCGCTGGCCAGACGTCAGGCAGAACTCGGTCACACGGCCTTCACTTGCGCAACGCCGCGCGAGGTCATCGGCATGGCCGAAGCCGGTCTGGGCGACGACCTCTTGTTGGCCAACCAGACCGTCGACGCCCAGCGAATAAGGGCCATGGCCGAGTGCGGCGGACGTGTGACCGTGGCCGTCGACAGTCCGCAGACCGTCGAGGCTGCGGCAGACAACGGCATACACGAGGTCTTGATCGATGTTCGGGTGGGATTCAGATGCGGCTGCGCCGTCGAAGAAGCCGGCCCGCTGGCCGACCTGGCCCGATCGAAGGGCCTCACGGTCAGGGGTGTGATGGGCTACGAGGGTCACGCCATGGGCCAGACCGACCCCGAACGCAAGGCTCGCCTGACCGACAGGGCCATGGAGATGCTGGCTCAGGCACACCAGGCGGTCGGTGGCGACATAATCAGCGGCGGCGGTTCGGGCACCTGGTTGGTCAACCGGCTGGTCAACGAACTGCAGGCGGGAAGCTACGTGCTGATGGACACCGCGTACACCCAACAGGACCTCCCGTTCGTACAGGGGTTGTTCGTCGAGTCGACGGTGATCTCTGTGGCACCCGACTATGTGGTCTGCGACGCGGGGCTGAAGGCCTTGGGCATGGACCACGGCCTGCCAGAGGTGCTGCAGGCCGCCGAGATCGTGTACTGCTCGGACGAGCACACGGTGTTTCGCCCGGCCGAGCGACTTTCGGTGGGCGACCGTGTGAGATTGGTGCCAGCCCATATCGACCCGACGATGGCGAAGCACCCCGAACTGGTGGTGGTGACCGACGGCCACGTCACCGATCGATGGGCCATCGACCTGCGCCACTGGTGACGCGTGGCGCGGCGGGCCAGGACCGGAATCAGGCCAGTAGGTCGGCCAGCGAGCGAAACGCCCGACCGCGGTGGCTGATGGCCGACTTGTCTGCCTGTGACATCTCTGCAAACGAGCGACCGTCACCGTCTGCGGGTATGAACACAGGGTCGTAGCCAAACCCGTGCGGACCCCGGCGCGACGTTGCGATATGGCCTTCGACCACTCCTTGGGCGACGACCTCGGAACCGTCCGGGAACCTCACCAGGGCCACGGTGCGGAACCGAGCCGAACGGTCGGTCACACCATCCATCTCGGCGAGCAGCTTGTCGACGTTCTTGTCCGAATCGTGCTCGGGACCCGCGTAGTACGCCGACTCGACGCCGGGAAGGCCGCCCAGCGCGTCGACCTCGAGCCCGGTGTCGTCGGCAACGGCCGCTTCCCCGGTCGCATCGCAGATCGCAACCGCCTTCAGCCTGGCGTTGCCCACCAGGGTGCCTGCGTCCTCGACGACCTCGCCCACCTCGTCGGGCCTGGGCACCAGCTCGACGCCGGGCAACAGCTCGGCGATTTCGGCCACCTTGTGCGCGTTGGCGGTCGCCAGCACCAGACGCAACCGGCTCAAGACGGCTCCCCTGACGAGGGGTCGATGGCGGCGCGCTGCAATTCGATGATGCGCCCGATTCCGGCCTGGGCCAGATCGAGCAGGGCGTCGAGCTCGGCTCTGGTGAACGTCTGACCCTCGGCTGTGCCCTGGATCTCGACAAACTCGCCGCGGCCGTTCATGACGACGTTCATGTCGGTCTCGGCCGAAGAGTCTTCGACGTAGGGCAGGTCGAGGCGGGGTTCGCCGTCGATGATGCCCACCGAGATCGCGGCCAGGTTGTCGGTGATCGGGTTGGTCTCGAGCGACCCGGAGCCGACCAGGCGCTCGAAGGCATCGTGCAAGGCAACCCACCCTCCACAGATCGACGCTGTGCGTGTGCCGCCGTCGGCCTGAAGCACGTCGCAGTCGACGGTCACCTCGCGCTCGCCGAGAATCTCGAGGTCGGTCACGCCTCGCAGCGACCGGGCGATGAGGCGCTCGATCTCGAGGGTGCGCCCCTTCTGCTTACCCTTCTTGGCCTCTCTACCGACCCTTTCGGCGCCAGAACCCGGCAGCATCGAGTACTCGGCGGTCACCCAGCCGCGCCCCTGTCCAGCCATCCACCTGGGCACCGACTCGTTGACCGAGACGGTGCACAGCACCCTGGTACGGCCGAACGACACCAGCACCGAGCCCGGTGTTGCATCGGTGAAGTCGCGTTGAAAGTGGATGGCGCGGAGCTCGTCGTTGGCTCTGCCGTCTGGGCGCATCTGTTTGTCTCCTGGGTGTGGGGCTAGCAGTGATCTTCACACGTGGCGGCCGGCCACAACGACCACCCCGCCCGACGCACACCCGATGGGCCCGCCAAAGTGCTCGGTTGCCTCCTGCATGAACGCTGCCGGGTCAGAACCCGGCGCCAGGTGGGTGAGGACCAGCTCGCCCACACGCGCCCGGGTCGCGGCCTCGGCCAGCTGCCTGGCGCTCATGTGCGGCAACCCGTCGTGAACCTGATCGTGCAGCACGGTCGCGTCGCCCAGCAAGACGTCGGCGTCGGCCGCAAGACCTGATGGATCCCAACCCGGGCCGGTGTCGGAGGTGTAGACGATCGAACGACCGTCACTGTCGAATCGACAGGCGAGTGTCTCGACGGTGTGATCGGTGCGATCGAACGACACATCGACGTCGCCGATGCGTACCTGCGAGGTCGCATCGATGACGGTCCAGTCGAACACATCGGTCAGATCTGGAACGTGAACCGCGCTGACCTCGAACACGCCGCTCGCGGCGTACACGGGCATCCGCTTGCCACCCAGGTACCACTTGAGGGCGTTGTAGAACACCGGCAGTTCGGCACAGTGATCCGGGTGCTGATGCGAAACGACGATGGCGTCCAAGCGGGTGGGGTCGATCCATCTCTGAATCGCGCTGAGGGTTCCTGGCCCGCAGTCGACCCAGATGCTGGTGGTCTCGGTCTGCACGAGATAGCCACTGCATGCCTCGGAGGCCGAAGCGTACGAACCAGAGCAGCCAAGAACCGTCAAAGACAGCATCAAACATCCCAACGGTGCTCTTTGGCACCGACCAATTCGGCGCCGAAGAGGCGCCTACCTATCGTCTCGAACACGCTGGCATCACCCGAGCTGATGAACGTCCGCCTGCCGACACGTCCAGGCCTGCCGTCTTCAACCAGCAAGCGCCTGACCTCGAAGGCCGTCTCGTCGGCCGACGACACCAGCACGACTTCGCGTCCCATGACGTCGCCGATGGTGCGAGCGAGATACGGGTAGTGGGTGCACCCCAACAACAAGGTGTCGACCTCGGCGTGGATCACGGGCTCCAGCAGCCGCTGAGCCAAGACGTGCACACCGGGTCCGTCGGTCTCTCCACGCTCGACGAACTCGACGAACCCCGGGCACGCACACGGCGTCAGTTCGACCGTCAGACCGTTCTGAGCAACCGCTGACGGGTAGGCACCCGACTCGATGGTGCCCACCGTGCCTATCACCCCGACGCGCCCGGTCCTCGATGCCTTGGAAGCAGCGATGATGCCGGGCTCGATGACGCCGACCACCGGGATGTCCAGCTCGGCCCGAAGATCGTCCAGGGCGGCAGCCGATGCCGTGTTGCATGCCACCACCAGGAGCTTTGCGTTGTGCTCGCGCCGCAGCATCGTGCCGATCTGCATCGCGAAGTCATGCACCTCGGCCAGGGGCCGCGAGCCATAGGGATATCGCCCGGTGTCGCCGAAGTAGACCAGGTCTTGGGTGGGCAACAAATCGATGACCGCACGCGCCACCGTCAGCCCGCCGAAACCGCTGTCGAACATGGCTATCGGACGCGAGGTCACCCAATCAGGTTAGACACCGGCGTTCCCGACGCCTAGTGGCGTGCCTATGGTGGACCGAATGCGACGGTTGATGGAGGTGCCCTGGGTTGCCTGGGCGTGGCGAACCATCCGAGACCTGTGGAACGAAATCAGCGACGACCGTGTCGGCGACCTGGCGGCCTCCATCTCGTTCTTTGCCATCCTGGCCATGCCGGCTTCGGTGCTGGCGATGGTCACCGCCATGGGTTCCCTGTCCGGCCTGCTGGGCGAGAACCTCGCTGCCGACACCGAGCAGGTGATCACCGACTATGTGTCGTCGACGTTCGAGAGCCAGGCTCTGACCGACACCGTGGCCGGCCTGTTCGAGCAGGACCGGTCGGGAATCTTGACCCTGTCGGTCGCCGTGGCCCTGTACTCGATCTCGCGCAGCTTCGCCGGGCTCGTCAGAGCACTCGACGTGGCCTACGACATCGAGTCAGACCGATCGTGGCTCGACGTGAGGCTCACTGCGCTTGGGCTGGGCCTGGGCACGCTTGGCGCATCGGGTGCCGGCGTGTACTTCTTGTTCGCCGCACCGTCCGTCGGTCCTCTGGCAACGGTGTTGACACCATTGGTGCTGCTGGCAGGGCTCAGCGCATGGATGGCGACGGTTTTTCACCTGGCACCAGACCATCACACTCCCTGGCGCTACGACTTTCCCGGAGCACTCTTCACAGCCGTCGCCTGGGCCGTGCTGCTGCAGGGCTACACGGTGTATGTCAATGTGACCCGGGGCGGCAACGGCGCCGTGGGCGTGGTCAGCGCCGCTCTGTTGGCGTTCTCACTGGTGTACCTGCTGGCGATGACGCTGCTGATCGGAGCAGAGGTCAACGGGCTGATCAGCCACCGCGCCGGCATCGCCCAACCGTCGCGGCGCCTGCATCACCTGCTGGCCGACAAGGATCTGCCACCGCCGCTCGACAAGCTCACTCGCCGCAGCTCAGACCGCCGCTCAGGTAGGTGACGGCATCGGCGTCGAGCGTGGCCCACATGTCACCGAAGCGTGCGCTGGGAGGCAACGACTCGTCCCCCTCGTCGAACTCTGCGTCTGGATAGGCATCGGCGATCTCGGCCGGTGAACTGCCCAAGCCGATGCCCAACGGGGTCCGAAGACCGAACACATCACCGTTTCCGTGGTCGAAGTACGCCCAGCTGAAGAAGGTGCGATCGTCGTCGGGTCCACCGAACAACAGTTGCAGCGAGCCATACGTGACCCCCCTGACCTCCGAGCCTGGGCAGGTGCCGAAACCCGAGAAACTGTCGACCCACCCCGAGTCTTCGGTGGCCGGCCCGAAGATGCCGCCCATGTACTCCAGAACGGTGTCGACGTCGCGACCGAACCCCACGGGGCCCAACCCGCCACCGTGCAGCGACAGACCCGTCGGACCCGGATCGACCGTGGTCGGCGGAGTGGTCGTCGTCGTGGTTTCGGCCTCGGCGGCGGTAGTGGTGGTGTTGGCCTCGGTGGTGGTGGTCTGCGAAGAGGCCGTGGTGGTGCTGGCACCGGCCTCGGTGGTGCCGGTGGCCTCGCTGGTTGAGGTGGCGAAGGTCGTTTCGCTGCTGGAATCGTCGCTGTCGCTGCAGGCGGAAAGCACTGCGATCAGCAAGACCAGGGCGGTCACGGCGGCTTTGCGGGTCATGGCGACCAAGGTAGGCCCTAAGGGGATGCCAGTTGCGTCATGGGCGCCGCCCGAGCCATGTGTGCTGGAATATCGCTCCATGGAGACCCTGTCATGGTGAACGACCAGTCCCCACCAGCCGACGAGCGAGGGCTTTTTCTCGACGACCTCGAGGCCAAATTCGACACCTTCCAGGCGCTGCGCAAGTCCGACAAGGCGGCCGCCGACGCTGTCCTCGACCAGCTGGGCGCAAGCGACGAGCTCGACCGGCAGATACTGCTGGAAGTCTCCGCCAGACGCCCACTGGGCAGGCCCGATCGCTTCCCGGCCGCCCATGCCCTGGCGGTGCGCTCGCTCGAGGTTCTCGACCGCAACGGCACGCGCCAGATAAAGGTCAAGGCGGCCGGTCCGCTCGACCCCGTCGCCTCCTATCTGGTCCAGCTGGTGACCGGGTTCATCGTGCGCAGCTACGTGTCGAGCGCCATCGACTCGATGCACAAGCTCTACGCCAGGCGTTGGGCCAATGCGCTGGTAGACGACCCCGCCAGGGCGATGCTGGGGCGGGCGCGGTACGAAACCGAGAAGCTGCAGAGCGGATTCAAACGAAACCCGCTGGGTGTGCCCACCTTCCTGCTCGGTGGCGCCGCCGTGTCGGCGGCGGGCACGGCGATGCAACAGGTGGTGACCTCGGCTCTGACTTCGACTTGGAGCAAGGTCGTTGCCACCATCGTGCTGGCTGCGGTGTTCGGCGCCATCAGCTGGATCGTCATCCGGGGCGCAGCCATCGCCAGGCGCCGAATCAGGCTGACCAGCCGAGATGCCCTCGACGCGCTCTGGGAAACCATCGGACGCTGCGGCCATCCGCCCGGCGACCAGTCGAAGACCTTTGCTCTGATCGCTCTGATCATCCTCGCCGTCGGCTGGCTGAGTATCCCGATCGGGTTGGTCGTGAGTTTCCTCACCTGATCTGGGGCCTATCTGCGTACGCTCTTCCCAGGAGTTCGAAGGCATGGTCAAGCAGCACGACAACGGAGATCGCGTCATCTCGTCCAACCGGCGCGCCCGGCGTAACTACGACGTGCTCGACACCTACGAGGCCGGCATCCAACTCTCGGGGTCCGAGGTCAAGTCGTTGCGCGACGCCAAGGTGCAGATAGCCGACGGTTTCGCCCGGGTCGACAACAAGGGCGAGGTCTGGCTTCACGGAGTGGTCATCTCTCCTTGGGCCCACTCTTCTCGCCACACCGGTCACATCACCGACCGGCGACGCAAACTGCTGTTGCACCGAGCCGAAATCGACAAGCTGCGGGCGCGTACCGAACAAGAGCACCTGTCGCTCATCCCGATGTCGATCTATTTCAAGGACGGACGGGCCAAGGTCGAGTTGGCGCTGGCCCGCGGTCGCCGCGACTACGACAAGCGCCAGGTGATCGCCAAGCGCGACGCAGACCTCGAGGCTCGACGTGCCCTGGCTCATCGCTCCCGGCGCCGCGACTAGTCGCCGGGGAGCTGTCACACCCGGCCGATACAATCGAAGGACCAATTCACACCAGGGGGTGATCGGTTTCGACTTCGGCAGTTGAAGTGAGAGAAGCGAGCCGTGGTCTCCGGAGCCACGTTAAAGAGCCGGAACACACAACAAACGCCAACGTTTCTAACGACGACCTGGCGCTCGCTGCCTGATCAAGCTTCGGCTTAGTCAGTAAGTGAGTTGGCCGCCGATTCCATGCCCTGCGGAGTCGGCGTGCCTTCATGAAGCGGGGCTCATCTGCAACGAATGCCGACGGCTTTGCGGAAACATCTCAGTCGGATAAGGAGCTTGCGGGCTGTCGATGGCCCTCATCCTCCCGACAATCGCTCATCGACTGCGCTCGGAGAAGACTCATAGATGCGTCGAAGGACGCGGGTTCGATTCCCGCCACCTCCACCACACGACACTGGCCGGTCGGCCCTGCCTTGGGTCTGGCAACCGGTCGGTGTCGTCGCGAGAGCCTTGTAGGGTCGGCCTAGTGAGTCTGCACAGACCTTCCCCCGACCCGGTGGGTCCAGGCCAAGAGTCTGTCTGGTCTTACCCGCGGCCGCCGGCTCTAGAACGCGTCGAACGGCATGTCTGCGTCCGGCTGGGCGGTTTGGTGATCGCCGAAACCAAGCACGCCCTGCGGGTATTGGAGACATCACACCCGCCCACCTATTACGTGCCGCACAACGGTGTCGAATGGAGCTTCTTCGAGCCCGCGGTCGGGACGAGTTTTTGTGAGTGGAAGGGCGATGCCACCTACTGGACGGTCACGGCTGGCACCGCCTCGGTCGTCGGCAGGGCCTGGAGCTACCAGAACCCGAGCCGCAGCTTCGCCGCGATAGCCGGCGCGGTCGCCTTCTACCCCGCCCACTTCGAGTGCTACGTCGACGACGAACGGGTGAGGCCCCAACCCGGGGAGTTCTATGGGGGCTGGATCACCGACGAGATCAAGGGCCCCTTCAAGGGAATCCCAGGCTCGATGTGGTGGTAGCCGGCTAGCCCAGCAAGTCCAGAGAGTCGTGGTCTATCGCCATGTCGGCGCTGCGCGAGGCCATCACGGCGAACATCTTGTTGCCCCGTTCGGTCTCGATGACTATCTGGCTGGCGACTACCGACATGAACAGGCCTGCCGGAGCCAAACGGCGATACTGCTCCCAAACCCATTCGGGTTGTACTTGTACGCCCGCGGCACCAAGGCCAGCCGTGTACCGCTCGACGATGTCGGATTCGATCTCACGCCTCAATTCGGGTGTCGGGCCGGTGCCCATGAAATATGACAGGTCGTTCAGCGGCGCACCGTGACTGACCGTCTGCCAGTCCACCACCGCCAGACCGGCCCGCGGGTGGAACATCATGTTGTCGAGGCGATAGTCGCCATGAGTAACCACCATCGGTCCGCCAGGAACGTCGATCCACTCGGCGACGTGTTCACCGAGACGTAGGGCAACATCGACATGGCGGGGGTCGACAAGGGGACCGATCTGCTCGACCCATCCCGGCAGCAGCGTGCGATACAGGGCCGCGTGATGATCGACCGACTCGCCCACCCGGCGCATCAGCCACTCGATCTCGAACAGCGACGGATCGTTCCACCTAGGAGCTTGAAGACCGACCAGCTGATCGACGGCGTCCTCGGCCTCGGCGGCACCGCAGCCGGCGATCTGGTCGCCCTGCCGTCTTGGCGCGAGGTCTTCGAGGATCAGTACGAAGTCGCCCACCTCGAGATCGACGTCGGCGTGATAACACCGCGCAACCCTGATGTCGACGGTGGCGGCGATATCGGTATAGAACCGCACCTCGCGCTGATAGGCGCCCGTCGACCCGGTCGCGCGGCTGGTGTCGTTGTCGGACGGGAACTTGCCCACGACGGTCCGCAGTGGATGATCGGGGTCTGACCAGGTGAGCTCATAGCGAACGTTCTCGCCCATCTGCCCCGAGCCGACCTGGGTTGCGGTGATGGCCTCGAGCTTGGCGCCGTCGCTGGCACCGGCTCGGTCGAGAACCCGCCCGAGCCAGTCGGCCGAGACGTTCTGGCCGTCGGAGATGAGTTCGATCATCGAGTCAACCCCTCGATCACGATCACGAGAACCTCCGCTCTTCCCACCAGGGGAAGAAGTCTGGCATATCCGTTGCGGCCGACATCGTGAACTCGGCGGGGCGCTTCTCGAGGAACGACACCACGCCCTCCTTGGCGTCGGCTCCCTGGCCAAGGGCCTTGATGGCCCGAGAGTCGACCTTGTGAGCCTCCATCGGGTGGTCGGCTCCGAGCATCTTCCACATCATGTGCCTGGTCATCGCGACCGAAACCGCCGACGTGTTCTGGGCGATCTCGGCGGCGATCTCGCGCGCCGCGGGCAAGAGATCGTCGGGTGCGTGCAGTGATCGGACCAAACCGCCGGCCAGGGCCTCATCGGCACCGAACACCCGACCCGAGAAAGTCCACTCGAGAGCCTGGCTGAGGCCGACCACCCGGGTGAGGAACCACGACGAACACGCCTCGGGGACGATGCCGCGCCGGGCGAACACGAAGCCCAGCTTGGCGCTGGTCGAAGCCAGCCGGATGTCCATCGGCAAGGTCATGGTGACGCCAACGCCCACAGCCGGACCATTGATGGCGGCGATCAGGGGCTTGCGGCTCTCGAACAGTCGAAGGGTCAGGCGACCGCCGCCGTCGCGCAGTCGCTCGAGCGCGTCATCGTCGCCCCGTTGTTGGTCGCGCTCGGACGCATCTGAACGATTGTCGTAGTCGAAGGTGTTGGCGCCCTCGCTGAGATCGGCACCGGCACAGAATCCACGACCCGCTCCGGTGACGATCACCGCTCTGACGTCGTCGTTGGCGTCGGTCTCGTCGATGGCGGAGATCATCTCGGCCATCATCTTCGCCGTGAAGGCGTTGAGCCGATCGGGCCGGTTCAGCGTGATGGTGGCGATGTTGTCCTCGACATCGAGAGTGATCGTCTCGTAGGGCACGGGCGCTCCGTTCATAGGCGGCGCTCCATGTTGCCCCACCGGCGACGCCAGGACTCAACCGTGGCCGCTCAGACGTCGAGGAACTTCCCGGCGGCGAAGGCCGAGCCGATCGCACCGAGAAACAGCGCTATCAGCACAACCAGCAGCGCGGTGCTGCTGAACTGATCGGGCAAGACCTTGAGGTCACCGAAGATGGCCACGTCGCTCAGGTTGTTGAGGACACCACCCATCCAGCCGCGACTGCTGATCAGCAACAAGACACCGAGGACTCCGCCGACGAAGCCGTTGATGAGACCCTCGATGATGAACGGGAAGCGGATGAACGAGTTGGTTGCCCCGACCAGCTTCTGGACCTCGATTTCGCGACGCCTGGCGAACATGGCGACCCGAATCGAGTTGTAGATCAAGAGCACCGATGCGAGCGCCAAGAACGCGGACAGCAACAACAACACCCGGTTCATGGTGGCGCCCAGATCGCGCAGTTGCCGGATGCTGTCTTGGGCGCTGACCACCTCGAACACCCCGGGCCTCACCGAGAACTGAGCCGCAAGCGAGGCGATGACATCGGCCGAGGCCTCGCGGGGCACTATGCGATATGAGGGTGGAAGACGCTCGGGGTCGACGGTGTCGGCGAAGTCGGGAAAGAACGTCACGAACTCGTTGTAGGCCTCGGCCTTTCCGAAGTACTTGACGTTCTCGACGTCGGGATGGCTGGACAGCTCTGCGCCGATCGAGTCGCTCTGGGCGCCGGTGATGGCAGGGTCGAGGAAGACGATGAACTCGACGCCCTCTTGCCAGCGCTGGGTTGCGTTATCGACGGCGTGGCGGGCCAGAAGCACGCCGCCAACCAGCATCGCGGCGATGGCCACGGTGAGAATTGCGGCCAAGGTCAAGGTGACGTTGCGGCGAATGTTGATGGAGGTTTCGCGAAGGAAGTATCCGAGACGGGCAATCATGAGTAGACGCCCTCCTTTTGATCTCGTACCAGCCGCCCGCTGTCGAGCTCGACGACCCGACGCCTCATCTCGTCGACGATGCCTCGGTCGTGAGTCGCCATGACGATAGTGGTTCCGGTCTTGTTGATGCGGTCGAGCAACCGCATGATGCCCTTCGAAGTGACAGGGTCGAGGTTTCCCGTCGGCTCGTCTGCCAACAGGATCAGTGGTCTGTTGACGAACGCTCGCGCGATCGACACCCGCTGCTGCTCGCCACCGGACAGCTCGTGCGGGAAGTTCGACTCCTTGGAGGCCAGACCGACCAGGTCGAGGATGGCCGGGACCTGTGTCGCGACCACACTGGTGGGCCGCCCGATGACCTCGAGCGCAAACGCGACGTTCTCGTAGACGGTCTTGTTGGGCAGCAGCTTGAAGTCCTGGAAGACGCTGCCGATGTTGCGGCGCAGGTAAGGCACCTTCCACGAAGACAGCTCGTTGACCTCTTTGCCCGCAACCCACACTCGGCCACCGTCGGGCACCTCTTGTTTGGTGAGCAGGCGCAGCAGCGTCGACTTGCCCGAACCCGACGCCCCCACCAGGAAGACGAACTCGCCCTTGGCGATGTCGAGGCTGACGCCGTTGAGCGCGGCCGTGGGAGGCATGCTGCGGCCGCCAGGCCTATAGACCTTGGAAACATTCTCGAGTCGGATCATGACTCAGCGGCTCCGTGCTCCTGGTTCCAGCGCAACCACGCCTCCATGAACGCGTCGACATCTCCGTCGAGCACTGAATCGGGATTGCCCACTTCGTAGCCCGATCTCAGGTCTTTCACCTGTTGATACGGAGCCAGCACATAGGACCTGATCTGGCTTCCCCATGCCACGTCGCGCTGTTCGCCCGCCAGAGCATTCATGGCAGCCTCGCGCTCTTCGCGCTGACGAGCGGCCAACTTGGCGGCCAACATCTGCATGGCGCGGTCCTTGTTCTGGTGCTGGCTGCGTTCGTTCTGGCAGGCGACCACGGTGCCCGTCGGCAGGTGGGTGATACGAACCGCCGAGTCGGTGACGTTGACGTGCTGACCACCCGCACCCGAGGACCGGTAGGTGTCGATACGCAGGTCTTTTTCGTCGATGTCGACCTCGTCGGAGACCGCGTCGAAGAACGGCACCACCTTCAGGGCCGCGAAGGCGGTCTGGCGGCGGGCGTTGGCGTCGAAGGGCGAAATGCGCACCAGGCGGTGGACGCCGCGCTCGGCCTGGAGGTAACCGAACGCATAGCGGCCCCGAACGATGAAGGTGGCAGACGAGATGCCTGCCTCCTGGCCTTCGGTGACCTCTTGGATCTCGACGTCGAAGCCCTTCTTGTCGGCCCAGCGCAGATACATGCGCAACAACATCTCGGCCCAGTCCTGGGCGTCGGTGCCGCCCGCACCCGAGTTGATGTCGCAGACCGCATCCTTGTCGTCGTGCTCGCCCGAAAGCAACGAACGCAGCTCGACATCGTCGAAGCGCCTGCCCAGATCGGTTATCGCGTCCGCGATCTCGGCTTCATGTGAATCGTCGCCCTCGTCGGCCGCCAGCTCGTACAAGACCTCGGTGTTCTCGAGGTCTTCGGTGAGACCCTCGAAAGTCGATATGTCGTCCTGAAGTTCGCGAAGCTCGGTGGTGACCTTGCGAGCCTGTTCTGGGTCGTCCCAGAGGTCGGGCCTGGAGGCATCGGATTCCAGTTGCACGACTCGGTCGCGGGCGGGGCCGATCCGCAGGTAGCCCTCGGCTTGAGACAGCCGGGCGTTCAGGTCCTTGAACGCGTCGGAGAAGTCTTTCAACTCACGCCTACCTTGCCGTGACACTGCTTGAACTTCTTGCCGCTGCCGCAATAGCACGGATCGTTGCGACCGATCTTCTCGTGATCGCCCTTGACGACCGGAGTCCGCGACACCTGCTTGCTTTCTTGAGGCTGGGTCGGCAAGGCCGAGCTGGGAGCCGCCCCCGAAGACGACGAGGTCGTCGACGGG
>JAGQSP010000347.1 GCA_020439485.1 Acidimicrobiales bacterium
GTCGATCGCGTGGCTCCGCAACGAAGGCCTCGGCTCTGACGCCCGCTTCGGTCCGGTCGACGCGTATCTGGCCGCCCTGATGACCGGTCGATTCGCCACCAACCCGTCGAACGCGGCGGGTGTTCAGCTGATGGACGCAGGTCGCCGGGTGTGGAGCACCGAGTTGTGTGCGTTGGCCGGCACCACAGCCGACCGGTTGCCCGACCTGGTGGCCAGTGGAGACGACATCGGGGTGATCTCCGACGAATTCGGATTTGGTCCGAGCGTCCGTCTGGTAGCCGGCGGGCACGACCAGACGTGCTCGGCGCTTGCTCTGGGCGTGCGCGACACCGGGCAGGCATTCTTGTCGGCAGGCACTGCGTGGGTTCTGACCAACGTGGTCGCCGACGGTTCGTTGCAGGGGTTGCAGCCGTCGTTCAACCTCAGCCCCCACGTCGTGGACGGTCGTTGGACGACATCGACGAACATCGGCGGCCTCGGTGCGGTTGTCGCGTGGGCGCTCGACGCGCTCGACGACGGCCCGGTGGGGGAATACTCGCCCTTGTTCGTGCCGTCGCTTCTCGAGTCTGATCGCACCCAGTGGGGCCGATTCGTGGGCGCTGGGCGTGCCGTGTTGGGTTGTGTCTTCGAGACCTGCGCGTTCGAAGTACGCCGAGCGATCGAATCGGCGGGTGGGCAACACCTATCGAGCGAGCTGGTGATGGTTGGGGGAGGCACCCGCAACCGCGAACTGGTGCAGGCCATTGCCGACGCCACCAACCGAACGGTGGTGGTCAGGCCAGACCGGCCATGGCCCGCGCTCGGGGCGGCCGTGCTGGCGGCGGACGCCCTGGGATGGGGATCGATCGAGATCGAAACCGCCGATGGCGGCTATCGAATGCAGCCGCGCCACCAGCTCGACAACAGCCACCGATACGAGCGATACCTCGAACTGACAGATACCTCGAAATGACAGACACTTCGAACTGACCCCGGAGACCGAGAATGAACAAACCTGTGGTTGCCGTGACGATCGGCCGCTCGAACTATGGCCGCATGTTCAGTGACGAGGCGTGGAGCCGGCTGGACGAGTTCGCCTCGGTTGTCCACCACGAATCGGACGACCCCGCCGACAAAGACGCACTGCTCGAGCTGCTGAGCGACGCCAATGGCTGCATAACCAGCTGGGGAGTCGCCCAGCTCGATGCCGACGTGATGGCCGCGGCCCCATCGCTGGGTGCGATGGCTCACATGGGCAGCAGCGTCAAGCGCTTCGTGTCGCCGGCCGTGTTCGACGCCGGTGTCAAGGTCACCAGCGCAGGCATCACCTTGGCCCGAGACGTTGCCGAGACCACGCTGGGCCTGATGATCGTCGGCCGCAAGCGAGTCTGGCCACTGGGCGTTCACGTGTCGCAGGGCGGTTGGCGCGACAGCCCGGTTTGGGACGACTGGGATGCCAGGGAGCTGGGTCGCTCGACGGTGGGGATCGTCGGTGCCAGCAATGTCGGTCGTCACGTCATCGAGCTGCTGGGGGCCTTCGAGGTCGACATCCTGGTGGCCGATCCGTTCCTGTCGACGTCGGATGCCGAAGTGCTGGGGGTCGAGGTGGTGACCCTGCACGAGCTGGCCGAGCGCGCCGATGTGGTGTCTTTGCACGCCCCGGCCAACGACGCCACCTACCGGATGATCGACGCCGACGTCTTGGGCCGCATGAAAGACGGGGTCACGCTGATCAACACGGCCAGGGGAGAGCTCGTCGACGAGGAAGCCCTGGTGGCCGAGCTTCGCAAAGGCCGGATGTTTGCGTTCCTCGACGTCACCGACCCCGAGCCGCCTGCCACCGACAGTCCGCTTCGCTCGCTGCCCAACGTGGTGCTGACGCCTCACATCGCGGGGTGCATCGAGAACTGCAACCGGATGGGCGAGTTGGCGGTCGAGGAACTGCGGCGCCATTTCGCGGGCGAACCGGCGGTGTATGAGATCACGCCGGACATGTTCGATCGCATCGCCTGACCGGCAGGGCGGGGGCCAGTGGGCACGCGGCCCACTTCAGATCCGGCCGTCGGCCAGTTCCACTACCTGGTTGGCATGGGCCAGCGGCGTGACGTCGTGGGTGACCACCACGGCTGCTACCTGTTCGGAGCGCACGACCTCGGCGATGACCTTCACGATCTCCTCGCCGGTTCGCGAGTCGAGCTGACCAGTCGGTTCATCGGCCAGCAGCACGCGCGGCCGGTTGGCCAGCGCTCTGGCGATCGCGACTCGCTGCTGCTCGCCGCCCGACAGTTCGTCGGGCCGGTGGCTGGCCCTGTGCCCGACGCCCACCATCTCCAGCAGCGCCATCGCCCGCTCTCTGCGGGCATGTGGGTCGGTGCGGACCAGCCGCAGCGGCACCTCGACGTTCTCGGCCGCCGTCAACATCGGAAGCAGCCCGAACCCTTGGAAGATGAAGCCGAAGTCGGTTCGTCGGCGTTCGGTTCTCTGGGCCTCGCTCAGCTCTGTGAGGTCGAGGCCGTCGAGGAGCACGCTGCCAGAGGTCGGCGTCTCCAGCCCGCCAAGCAGGTTCAACAGTGTTGTCTTGCCACTGCCCGACCTGCCCGTGATGGCCAGGAGCGACCCGCCCGTCACCTCCAGGCTCACATCGACCACGGCGTGAACCGCTCGCGGGCCTGA
>JAGQSP010000348.1 GCA_020439485.1 Acidimicrobiales bacterium
CCGGCCGCGTTGCGTTGGTGATCTCACTTACAGCTCCGCAACGGCCGATGGAACCGGGTGAGTTCGACATGCACCCCTAGTCGACCCAAACACAGCCGTGGGTCGAAGCCCCTGGCAGTTGTCGCCATGGCGGCGTCGGTGATGCTCTCGGGATGCTCGCTGACCGGTTCGACAGGCCAGCAAGACGCGGCGAACGAGACCGCACCAGACGCTGCGACAGCCCAAACCGCGCCGACCACCGACACTGGCGGTGAACAAGTCGTCATCGCCATCCCCATCGCCAACGGCCGCACGGCGGTTGCGCCGCCGGTGTTGTCCGAAGCCGACGTGGCCTCGATTCCGCTGCCCGGCACCACATCGGACCGCCCGGCCGCCGACCCAGCACCGGTTGCCGAGGAAGCAGAGACCGTAACGACAGATGGCGGCGCCGCAAACCAGGCTCCCGACGATGATGGCGCGGTCCCGGCGCTACAGCCGGGTTGGCCGTCGCCTGGGCCAGACGCCCCCATGCCCGCGTCGATGGTGGCGGTCAGAGGCGGTGAATCGGTGGTGCTGGTCGAGACCACGTCCGGCCGGGCGGCAGTCATCTTCCAGACGTCTCTGACGGTCGACCCCGAAGACCGGGTCGGCCCCAACTCGCCGGTCTCGGTCGACGTGTCCGGTCACGGTGTGGTCTATGTCGAGACGTGCTGTGCCGACCCCACCGCCTTGATCACGCCCATCGACATCGGCGACCCTACGGCTACGAGCACGAAGCTGGCAGGGTCTGGCCCGGCGCTCTCGGGCTCTGGCGATCGCGTCGCCCTGATCGATCCGCAGGGCCGAGTAGCGGTGCGACAGGTCCAGACCGATGAATCGGCCGAAGCATCGCTTGCTCCGGGCCTGATGCCTCACTCGGTCTCTTGGTCGACAGACTCGTCGTTGCTGGTAGTCGGCGCCGGCGACGCGAGCGGAACTGCCATCGTCACTGTCGACGCCGCCAACCTGTCCGCTAGGGAGGTTCTGCGGCCACCAGCCGGAGCGTGGACCATGCCCCAGATTGCTGCCGGTGGATCGATCGTGGCCAACGCTTCCGATGCACAAAAGAGCGCGTTGGCCCTGATCGATCCGATCACGGGCACGACGCTGAGCACTATCGAGCTCGAGATCAGCGGAGGCATCGTCGACATCGACCTCGACTCGACCGGTCGCTGGCTGTTGATAGTCGACGGCTTGGGCCGAGCCTTGGCGTTCGACGGAAACGAGCTGACGCTGCTGGCGGGCGACGGCTACACGGCCGCTTCGTGGTAATGGATCACAGACCTAGCAGAACCGAATCCTGACCCCCACCACCTCGATCTCGGTGCCCACAAATTCTGGCTTGCTGGCCTTGACGTCGAAGCCCCTGATGCCCTCGGGACGCCCGTCGTCTGGCGCGACGAAGCGGATTGTCTGATCGGGGTTGACCACCACCGTGTGCGCTTCGCAGGCCACGCCCAGAACACGGGCCCAGGTCTCGGCCAGTTCGCCGGGCCGCTCGGTTTGGATCTCGAGGCCGCAGATCTCGAGAACCTTGTCGGTTCGGACGTGCTGGCGCCACTGGGGGCCCGCCCATTTCCAGTCATCGACCGGTTGGGCATGGTCTAGCGACACGATGGCACCGGCGACGTCGGCGGGGTGCAGGTGCGTGCCAGACATGGCCGGACTGTCGTGTTGCCAAACGACACGGATTCCGGCGTCGGCGACCCTGCGTCTGGCCGCCTCCAGATCGTCCAGCTGGAAGATGGCCATGTAGCCGCCGTCACCGCCTCGCCGCTCGATGTAGCGACCCGCCGTGGTGCCCTCGCGCATCGGCGACACGACCTCTAGGAACGTGTCGCCGATTGGCATCAAGAAGTTGTCGAGACCGAACTCGCCCACCCCGGGGTCTTTGAAACACCGCTCGACGTCCATCGCCGCACAAAGTGCGTCGACCGAGGCATCGAGATCGGCGGCCACCAGGGCCACTTGGCGGAGTCGGACAGGGTGATGGGCCATGGCCCGAGGCTAGACCCAGCGGCTGCGACGATGTCAGTTCTGAGGCTCGCCCTGGGTCGTGCCCCGCCGCCGTCAACCCGCGTACTGATCGAGGGTCCCCTGCTCGATGGCTGCCAATGCAGCCTCAGCCTCGGCCTCGGAGACGACACCGTCGGCGATGGCACCCTCGAGGTCGCCGTCGGACAAGATGATGACCGCCGCAGCCAAAACGCCCTCGTCGGTCAACGAGTCGGCGGGCTCTGCAGCTTCGGGTGTTTCCGAATCTGCGGGCTCGCTTGCCGGGCTGTCGTCTTCGCGGGGCAACGCCACCGGAATATCCAGGCCTTCGCCCTCGGTGGCGCCGGCGGAATTATCAACCTCATCGACGGCTCCGGTCGTGGAGATCGTGCCTTCGAGCTCTGGCGCCGACTCGGCCGGCTGCGATGCCGCCGGCTCGGCGGCACCGCCCGAGCATGCCGATAGCACCACACCCGATCCCAGCAGCAGCGCTGCGAACTTGCCCGCGAATTTCGACACCACACTTCTCCCAAGTCGCCTATCGGTTCAATCGGCAGAACCGGCTCGATTCGTTAGACCGTCGGGCTCACAGCTCGCCGGGGACCGTCGATGGTGTCTCACCTTCGGGCGACTCACCGGCCGAATCGTCAGTGGAGTCTGGCGACTCGTCGGAGTCATCGGTCGATACGTCGGAATCATCAGCCGACTCGTCGGAGGAGTCATCGGTCGACTCGTCGGAATCATCGGTCGGCCCGTCGGAGTCGTCGTCGTGGTCGGCGTCGTCACCGCGCTGTTGACGCTCTTCCTTGCGCTCTTCGCGCTCTTCCTTGCG
>JAGQSP010000349.1 GCA_020439485.1 Acidimicrobiales bacterium
CACTACGAGAAGTAGACGCCCGCACTGCTCAGCGCTTTCGTGGCCGAACCTCTCAGATGGCAGACTCGCCCCATGGGAGCACCGCTGAGGGGAACGCCAGTCGTCCGGCGCGAGGACGAACACCTGCTGAGGGGCCAGGGCGAGTTCGTCGCCAACCGGCGTCTCCCGGGTATGGCCCATGTTCGATACGTCGTTTCGACCATGGCTCACGCCCGGATCGTGTCGATCGACGTATCCGAGGCTGCCGAATGCGAGGGCGTCGTCGGGGTCGTCACCGCAGCCGACCTCGACCTGGGCGACTATCCGGCCACCAGCCCTGCGTTCGACCAGGCGATGGTTCGCCCGCTGCTGGCACGCGACCGGGTCAGGTTCGTCGGCGAGCCGGTGGTGGCCATCGTTGCCGAGACCCCCGAAACCGCCAGAGACGCCGCCGAGTCGGTGTTCATCGACTACGAACCGCTGCCGGTGGTGATAGACCCCGAGCGGTCGCTCGAGGGTGATGTTGTGCTGTTCGACGACACGGCCGAGGGCAATGTCGTGATCCGAATGGATTCGGGCGACCTGCAGGCCGACTTCTCGCAGTGCGAGGTGGTCGTCGATGTGCGCACCATCAACAACCGGCTGGCACCCGCCGCGCTGGAACCTCGGGTGGCGATGGCGACGTGGGCCGAAGACGGCAGGCTGCACCACTTCAACGCCGGCCAGGGTGTTCACCCGGTGCGCGCAGGCCTGGCCGCCGGTCTGGGCTTGGAACAAGATCAGCTGCGGGTTGTGTCGGCCGACGTAGGTGGCAGCTTCGGCGCCAAGGGCCGGCCCCACCCAGAAGAGGTGCTTCTCGGCTGGCTGTCCAAGCGCTTTGGCCGCCCGATCATGTGGTTCCCCGATCGGTCGGACGACATGACCGGGCTGGGCCACGGCAGGGGACAGGTCCAGACCTGCCGCATCGGCGGCAGCCGCGATGGCGACATCCAGGCCTACCACCTGCACATCCTCCAAGACGCAGGCGCTTACCCCGCGGGCGGGGCCGGCCTGCCGAACAACGGCAGGGCGATGCTGACCGGGTGCTACGACATCGCCAGCGTCGGGTTCTCGGCAGCCTCGGTGGTCACCAACACCACGCCGGTCGGCGCTTATCGCGGAGCCGGTCGCCCCGAAGCCGCGGCCGCCATCGAGCGCGCCGTCGACGCCTTCGCCGCCGAGATAGGTATGGACCCAGCCGAGGTGCGTCGAAAGAACTTCTTGGCCCGCGATGCCTTCCCCCTGGCGACGCCAACCGGCTCGCCGTACGACTCTGGTGACTACGAGGGCAGCCTCGACGCCGCCCTTCAGGCCAGTGGGTACGCCGAGCTGCGCGCCGAACAGGCCAGGCGCCGAGCCACCGAAGACGAACCCTGGTTGGGCATCGGGCTGGCCACCTATGTCGAGCGCACCGCAGGCGCAAGCAGGGCCGAGTGGGGTTCTGTAGAGCTCCTCGATGGCGGCCGGGCGCTTATCAAGACCGGATCGAGCCCCTACGGGCAGGGACACCACACCTCGTGGGCCATGTTGGTCAGCGACGCAACCGGCATCGACTACGGCGACATCGAGGTGGTGCACGGCGACACCGACATCATCCCCAGGGGAGGGGTAACGGGCGGGTCGCGCAGTGTTCAACTGGCAGGGGCCGCTCTGTGGGAAGCCTCGGACAAGCTCGTGCAACAGGCCAAAGAGGTCGCCGCCACGCTGCTGGAGGCGGCCACCGACGACATCGAGTTGAACACATCCTCGGGTGCCTTCCACGTGGTGGGCACACCGGCCGTGTCGGTCGGCTGGGCCGACATAGCCGAGCACCAGATGGCCACCTCGTCGGGCCCGCGCCTGTTGCACGCCGAAGACGTGTTCGACTCGGAAGGGCCGACCTTCCCGTTTGGCGCCCACGTGGCGGTGGTCGAGGTAGACCGCCACACCGGCGAGGTGACCCTGTCCAGGCTCATCGCGTGCGACGATGCCGGCGTCATCCTCAACCCGTTGTTGGCAGACGGGCAGGTGCACGGTGGCCTGGCCCAGGGGGTGGCCCAGGCGTTGTACGAAGAGGTTCGCTACGACGCCGACGGCAACCCGCTGACCGCCAACTTCGCCGACTACGCGATCGTGTCGGCGGCCGAGCTGCCGCTGTTCGAACGCGTCGTTCTGGAGACTCCCACCCACATCAACCCCTTGGGGGCCAAGGGCATCGGCGAGTCGGGCACAGTGGGTGCCACGCCCGCCGTTCAGAACGCGGTGATCGACGCCCTCGCCCACCTGGGCGTCCGCCACATCGACATGCCGACAACCCCCGAACGGGTTTGGCGAGCCATCGAGGGAGCGTCACGATGAAGGTCACCGACGAGCACCATGCGTTTCGGTCGATGGTCCGCGACTACGTCGAACGCGAGATAAACCCCAAAATCCCAGACTGGGAAGCGGCCGAGATGATGCCGCTGCACGACATCTTCGCCGACATGGCCAAGCTGGGGATGCTGGGCCTGGAATACGAGCCCGAATACGGCGGCCAGGGCGCCGACCACATGTTCACAGTGATCCTCGCCGAAGAGTTCGGCCGCTGCGACCACGGTTCGCTGCCCATGGCCCTTGG
>JAGQSP010000350.1:0-933 GCA_020439485.1 Acidimicrobiales bacterium
CGACCAGGCCGATCGAGAACAGCATCGGTGTGCTCAACCGGATGCGGCCGCCGTACATGGTGGCCATCCAGTTGAGGATCTTCACGCCGGTCGGCACGGCGATGAACATGGTGGCGAGCGAGAACGCCAGCACCGACAGGGTGCCGATGCCCGAGGCGAACATGTGGTGCGCCCACACGCCCCAGCCCATGAAGCCGATGGCGATGCCGGAGCCGACCATGAACGGGTAGCCGAAGATCGGCTTGCGGGAGAACACCGGGATGATCTCGGACACGATCCCGAAGCTGGGCAGGATCATGATGTACACCTCGGGGTGCCCGAATATCCAGAACAGGTTCTGCCACAGGAACGGGTCACCGCCCTTCGAGGCGTCGAAGAAGGTGGCGTCGAAGAGACGGTCGAACATCAGCAGGAACAGAGCCACGGTGATCACCGGAAGGGCGAACACCAGCAGCACCTGCGTGACGAACGCCATCCAGGTGAACACCGGCATGCGCATGAGGGTCATGCCCGGTGAACGCATGTTGAGCACGGTGACGGTCAGGTTGATGGCCGACACGGTCGAGCCGATGCCCATGATGATGAGGCCGACGGCGTAGAAGTCGATGCCGTGGCCCGGCGAGAAAGTCACGCCCGAGTTGGGGGCGTAGTTGAACCAGCCGCCGTTGGCGCCGCCGCCGAGGAACCACGAGGTGTTGAAGAAGATGGCGCCGCTGAGCCAGATCCACAGCGACAGGGCGTTCATCCGGGGGAAGGCGACGTCACGGGCGCCGATCTGCAACGGCAGCAGGTAGTTGGCGAACGCCGACTGCATCGGCATGACGGCGAGGAAGATCATCGTCACGCCGTGCATGGTGAAGACCTGGTTGTACACGTCGGCCGACAGCAGCTTGGCGCCCGGGACCGCGAGCTGGGTGCGGATCAGCAGCGCCT